>JAIOII010000223.1 GCA_019912685.1 Kofleriaceae bacterium | reverse complement strand
GTGGAGGGCCGGCTTCGCCGCCGGCTGCGCCGTCGGTGGGCGCGGCGAGAAGGGGATCACGTTGGCCGGCGCCGCGAGGGGAGGCAGCGGCGCCGGCCGGGCAGTGATCGTTGCTTGCGGCGACGGGACGCCGGGCGGCGTCGAGCGTCGCGAGCGGGGGGGCGGCGACGGCAGGTGCGCGGGGGCTCGATCGACGATCGTCCGATCGTCACGACCTTCGCGCGCAGCGCGAGGGCCGCGATCGACGATCGTCCGGTCCACATCGATCGAGCGTTGCCTCGTGGGGTGAGGCGGCGGGGGACGCTTGCCGTCGTGCGGCGACTTTGGTGCTGGCATGTTGGCGCGCGGGGATACGGGCGTAGGAAGCGGGAACTCTGCAAGAACATCGCCACGCGGCGATCGTGGGCGATCTGCGCGGAGCGAGTGGGCTTCGAGCCCAGGCGCCGTGGAGTGGCGCCACCACAGATCGATGACCCGGGGCTCCGATCTGGCAGCCGCTACCCGACGCCAACAGCGCAGTCGGGTTCACATGCAGGAACTGGAGTTCGCGGCACCGCTCTTGCTGACGCTGGATCGGCCGGCCGTGTCGAACTTCCCCATCTACCTGTTCATCTTCATCGTCTTCTTGAACCGCTACGTCTTCGGTCTCTATCTCGCCCTCTTCAAGGGCAAGAAGTTCGACGAGAAGATCGACGGTTACGAGCCGACGGTGACCGTGGTCGTCCCGCTCTACAACGAGGGGCGGTCGATCTACGACACGATCATCAGCCTCACCAAGCTGCACTACCCCAAGGAGAAGCTGAACATCACCGTCGTCGACGACTGCTCGACGGACGACAGCTACCAGTGGGCGTGCAAGGCGGCGTCCGAGCACGCCAATGTACGAGTCTTGCGCAACCCCTTCAACATGGGCAAGCGCAAGGGCATCAACCACGCCGTGCGCGAGTCGACGAGCGAGATCATCGTGTCGGTCGACTCCGACGTGATCATCTTCCCGACCGCGCTGCGCGAGCTGGTCGCCCGCTTCACCGCGCCCGACATCGCCGCGGTCGGCGGCCGCGTCCACGTCTCGAACCCCAACGACAACTGGCTCTCGAAGCTCCAGACCATCAAGTACTACTTCGGCCAGGAGCACCTGAAGAACCTCGAGCGCTCGCTCAAGAGCGTCATGTGCCTCTCGGGCTGCCTGACGGCGTACCGCCGCCACGTGCTCATGCAGCTCGAGCCGATCCTCGAGGACCGCAACATCCTCGGCGTGGCGATCAAGTACGGCGAGGACCGGTTCCTGACCCGCCAGATCGTGAAGCACGGGTACCGCACCGTCATGACGATGGACGCGATGTGCTTCACCAAGGCGCCCACCGATCTGCGCGGCTACTTCAACCAGCAGCTGCGCTGGAAGCGCTCGAACGTCGTCGACTTCGCCCTCGGCATCGGCCACGCCTGGAAGCTGCACCCGCTGCTCTGCATCCAGTACCTGTCGATGTTCATGCTGCTGCTCGTCTATCCGTTCGTGATCATCAACCACATCCTCGAGGGCGAGTTCTTCGACCTGGCGATGTTCCACGTCGCGGTCATCGCGGCGTTCAGCCTCATCTACTGGTTCGCGCCGACGACGCGCAAGCTGCCGCCGTGGCTGCGCGTGCACCCGATCGCGTTCTTGCCCATGGCCGTGCTCATGCCGGTCGCGTACCTCCTGCTCACGCCGCTCGGCATGTTCACGCTCGACACGTCGAGCTGGGAGACGCGCGGCCACGTCGCGGGCGCGCCGCCGCCGGCGGCGGGAGGAGCGCCCCGATGATCCTCGCCGCGCACCAGCCGCACTACCTGCCGTGGCTCGGCTACCTCGACAAGATGGCGAAGGCCGACGTCTTCGTCGTGATGGACGACCTCCAGTACGAGCGCGAGAACTTCCAGAACCGCCAGCGGCTGAAGCTCAACAACGGGCCGGCGTGGCTGACCGTGCCGCTCGAGCGCGGCGCGCAGGGCGATCGCATCTGCGACAAGCGCATCGCCGACGGCGGCTGTCCGCCCGAGCACAAGGAGCACTGGCAGCGGCGCACGTGGATGACGTTGCGCACCCACTACGGCAAGACGCCGTACTGGTCGACCTACGCGGCCGAGCTCGAGGAGGTCTTCGCCCGTCGCTGGGAGAAGCTCCTCGACCTCGACCTCCACATGATGGAGCTGGCGCGCAGGTGGCTCGGCATCACGGTGCCGTTGCTGCGCTCGTCGTCGCTCGACCTCGTCGGCCAGAAGACCGAGCGCATCATCGACATGTGCAGGAAGGTCGGCGCGCACGTCTACCTGTCCGGCAAGGGCGGGTCGAGCGAGTACCTCGACGTCGACGCGCTCAAGGCCGCCGGCATCACGGTGATGTGGCAGTCGTTCACGCACCCGCAGTACGCGCAGCGCTACGGCCAGCTCGGCTTCGTGCCGTACCTGGGCTTCCTCGATCTCGTCCTCAACTGCGGACCCGACAGCCGACGCATCCTGTTCGGCGCCGAGGTCCCACGCCACGCCGGGGGGATCTCATGAACCGGATCTTCGACGAAGAGAAGGGCGGCCGCGTGCTCGCCTTCGGCGCCCACCCCGACGACCTCGAGGTCGGCGCCGGCGGCCTGCTCGCGCGCCTCGCCGAGGAAGGCGCCCAGGTGACGATGGCGGTGGTGAGCGTGCCCAACCGCGCCGAGGAGCGGACGCGCGAGGCGCACGCCGGCGCGAAGATCATCGGCGCGCAGCTCTTCATCGTGTACGAGGAGCGCCAGTGCCGCGTCGAGGACATCCCGATGCACGAGCTCGTGCGCCGCTTCGACGCGCTGGTCGGCGACGTGAAGCCCGACCTCGTCATCACGCACTCGGCGCACGACCTCCACTGGGACCACGGCCTCGTCAACCGCGCGACCGTCTCGGCGCTGCGCCGCACCCCCTGCGACCTCCTCGCCTACCTCTCCTCTCCCGAGATGAACGCCCAGTCGCGCTCGCTCGGCCAGTGCTTCGCCGACGTCTCGGTGAGCATCGACAAGAAGATCGAGGCGATCTCCGCCCACAAGTCGCAGCTCGCCAACCTCGATCTCGAGTCGAGCCGCGACCTCGCCCGCGCCCTCGGCCGCCTCAGCGGCTACGCCTACGCCGAGTCCTACGAGGCCCTGCGCGTCCGCATCTGAGTCCGCTCAGCGCAGCCGGTACGAATCGAACGGAACGTCGAGCTCGCGCGCGAGACGATCGGCCACCTCGCGCACGACGGCGACGCGGCCGTGCGCGCGCAGCTGCTGGCGCTGCTCGGGCGTGAGG
>JAIOII010000222.1 GCA_019912685.1 Kofleriaceae bacterium | reverse complement strand
AGAGCCCCCAGCGCGTGACGAACCCCGGCCCCGGGCTGGGGCTCGCGGTCACTTGCCGCCGCTCCTCTGCGCGATGAGCTTGCGCGCCTGGGCGACGACCGCCGACGGCACGCCCCGCGACTTGGCGATCGCGCGGATGTCGTTGTCGCGAAGATGGATGAGCATCTTCGACGACTCCGAGATCGGCGTCTTGGGGTTCATGCACAGGGACTTCTTGATGCCGTAGAGCCGCGTCCAGTCGCGGCGCGCGGCGATGTAGCGGATGACGTCGTTGTCGAGGGCGTGGTTGCCTGCATACTTCGCGACCTCGAGCTCGGTTACACCGGGCGCCTTGATCGCGGCGATCGCGACGAGCCGGACCGGGTCGCGGATGAGGAACGAGCGGGCGAACGCGTTGCCGAGCGACGCCAGGCGGATCTTGGCCGGCACCGACATCTTGCCGATCGGCACGCGCTTCTCGTCGACCGCCGGCTCCTTGTCCGCGCCCTCGGGGATCTCGACGGCGTCGTCGGTCGAGGCGGCGACCACGGCGGCGTCGGCGACGTCGCGCACGCCGTCGAGCGCCTGCGCGAACACCGCGTCGCCGTCGGCCGCGTCGCCCGTGCCGCCGGCCATGACGCGCACCAGCTCTTCCCACGCGGAGATGCCGCCCACCCTCACGTTGTTGCGGACGGCGAGCTCGACGGCGCGATCGACCGTGGACATGCGCGCGTGCGGGTTCGCGTACATCGCCGCGATGATGTCGGGGCAGCGCAGGAGGCGCTGCTCGTTGCTCGCGAGCAGATCGACCTCCCGCGCGCCGCCGTGCGCCGCGAGCTCGACGATGGTCTCGTCGGCGACCCGCGGCGCGAAGACGAGCACCTCGAACAGGGCCGGAACCTTGCGCGCGCGCGGCGCGAGCCAGTCGAGCACCACCGGCTCGAGGTCCGGATCGGCGAGGGCGCCGCCGAGCACCTTCTCCGGCATGCCGTCGGCCGTCGCGTTCGCCGCCGCCGCCATGGCCGGATCGCTCACCGCGAGCTGGTAGAGGACGGTGGCCAGCTCGGCGGGCCGCGGCAGCGGCAGGAGTCCGCGCGCCGCCATCATGCGGCCCGGGCCCGGCGCGAGCGCCTTCTGGGCGGCCGGCGAGAGCCGGGAGACGGCGTCCGGAGGAAGCGGCGAGTGAGCGAGCGACATGATGGCCTAGCTTCCGTGCGCCTTCTCGGCGGGCTTGTCGGCCGGGACGGCGGCGGCGTGCGCCCCGACGTTGCGATCGTAGAGGATCTTGAGGCCCTTGAGGGTGAGGAGCTCGTCGGTGGCCTCGATGGTCGTCGTCTCGCTGGCGATGAGCTCGGCGAGCCCGCCGGTCGCGATGCAGCGCGCGGGGAAGTCGACCTCGTTCCGGATGCGCGTGACGAGCGCGTCGACCATGCCGGCGTAGCCGAAGAGCAAGCCCGCCTGCATGGACGACACCGTGTTGCGCCCGATCACCTTGGGCGGGCGCGCGATCTCGACGCGCGGCAGCTTGGCGGCCTTGCCGTAGAGCGCCTCGGCGCTGATCTGCACCCCGGGCGCGATGATGCCGCCGAGGTACTCGCCCCTGGGGGTCACGACGTCCCAGGTCGTCGCGGTGCCGAAGTCGACGACGATGCAGCCGCTCTTCACCTGGCCCTGGGCCTGGCCCTGGCCCTCGTAGGCGGCGACGGCGTTGACGATGCGATCGGCGCCGACCTCGCGCGGGTTCTCGTAGAGGATCGGCATCCCGGTCTTGATGCCCGGTCCCACGACCAGCGCTGGTGCGCCGAGATACTGCTTGAAGAAGCGCTGAATGCCGAACACGGCCGGCGGGACCACGGACGAGATGATGCCGGCGTCGAGGCTGCCCCAGGCGAAGCCCTCGAGCTCGAGGAGGGAGCGGACGAGCACCGCGTACTCGTCCGAGGTCCGCGACGCGCGCGTCTCGATCCGCCAGTGGGCGAACAGATCGCCGCCGCGGAACACACCGAGGACGGTGTTCGTGTTGCCCACGTCGACCGCGAGGAGGACCGTCATGCCGCCTCACTGTAGCCCCGAAGTGGCGAGCTTCGTAGTAGTCTCGGGCTCGATGAGGAGACTAGCCGGATCACTCGTTATGACCGTGGCGCTTGCCCTTGCCGCCGCCTGTGGCGGGTCGTCGGACGGCCCGCCGCCGCCGCTCGGGCGCCACTTCCAGGAGAGTTTCATCGCCGGGCTCCCCGTGGATCAGCAGAGCGAGGTCATCAAGACGCAGAGCGACTACAACGTCGCGCAGCGCGAGCAGGCCAAGGCCGAGGCCGATCAGCGCGAGCAGAAGCTGCAGCTCGACGTCGCGAAGAACGAGGCGCGCGCCGCCAAGCTCGACCTCGACTCGGCGACGCAGCGCGAGAAGATGGCGCAGCAGTCGGCGGACATGAACCGCATCAACGAGGCGACGCGCGAGAAGCGCGGCGCCGAGCTGGCGCGCAACGCCGCCGACGAGCGCGTCAAGTACTACCAGGCGTACGGCGCCTGGTTGCACCGGCTCCTCCGCTACACCCAGGAGAACACGTACTGGCGCGAGTCGCAGTACGAGCTCGCCAAGGCGCGACTGGCCCAGAAGAACAACATCGCGCCCGCCGGCTTCAACTACGACAACTTCGTGCAGCAGGAGCAGCAGCGCGCCAAGCGTGTGCAGGCGGCCAAGGCCAAGGCCGACGGCGCGAAGGGCGCCGCGCTCGACGCGCGCCAGCGCTGGCTGGTGCTCCAGGGCGAGGCCGACAAGACGCTCGGCAAGAAGAGCGAGTTCCCCGATCCCATGTCGCCCAGGCCCGTCGAGGGCACGGATCCGACGGCCGGCTCCGGCGGCTCGACGATCGGCGGCACGAGCTCCGGCAGCGACCAGCAGGTCCCGCCGGCCGAGGACAGCACCGGTGCGGGCAACGGCTCGGAGTGAACCGGCCGCGCCAGAAGTGACGTTCCAGGAATGACGACCACCGAGAGCGAGGCCGCGCGCATCCTCGTCGTCGACGACGAGAAGGTGATCCGCGAGATCCTCGCCGAGTTCCTGACCCTCGAGGGCTACCAGGTCTCGTCGGTGGAGGACGGCCAGAAGGCGATCGAGGAGCTGCGGCTCCGCCCCTACGACCTCGTCATCTCCGATCTGAAGATGCCGCGGATCTCGGGGCTGCAGCTCCTCGAGAAGCTGGCCGAGGAGAACATCAACGTCCTCACCGTGATCATGACCGGCTTCGGCACGGTCGAGACCGCGATCGAGGCGATGAAGCGCGGCGCGTACGACTACATCCTCAAGCCGTTCAAGGTCGAGGAGGTGATCCACGTCGTGCAGCGCGGCCTCTACCGCCAGCAGCTGCAGGCCGAGAACATCCGCCTGCGCGAGGCGCTCACGATCTACCAGGTGAGCGAGGCGCTCGCGACGAGCCTCGATCTCGATCACATCCTCGACACGATCCTGAAGGCGGCGCTCGCCGAGACCGACGCCGACGCGGCGACCTTGCACCTGCGCGATCCGCGCACCGGCAAGTACGAGGAGCGCGTCAAGCTGGTGAGCCCGACGAGCTCGCCGTCGATCCCGATCCCGACGTTCGAGCTGCTCATCGAGCGCTTCGATCGCGGACAGCCGGTCGTGTCGCACGGCGACAGCGCGAGCCGGTTCTTCGCGGGGGCGAATCGCCCCGGCGGCGCCGAGCTCCAGTCGTTCCTCTCGGTGCCGCTCCAGGTCGGCGCCGCCGTGATCGGCGTGCTCAACACGTACAGCTTCACGCGCGGCAAGAAGTTCGACGAGGGTCACCGCAAGATGCTCACGGTGCTCGGGTCGCGCGCGGCGGGCGCGATCGACAACGCGCGCCTCTACGACGACCTGCGCATGCGCAACGACGAGCTGCGCGCGGCGAACGAGACCCTCGAGCAGACGTTCCAGTCGACGGTCGCCGGCTTCGCCCAGGCGCTCGAGGAGACCGACCTCTACACGCGCGGCCACAGCGAGCGCGTCGCGCGCTACGCCGAGATCATCGCGCGCGGGTTGACGCTGCCCGAGGGCGAGGTGCGCCGCACCGTCGAGGCCGGCGTCATGCACGACATCGGCAAGCTGGGCGTGCGCTACGACATGCTCAACAAGCCGGGCAAGCTCACCCCCGACGAGGTGCGCGTCTTCCGCCAGCACCCGGAGAAGGGCAAGCGCATCCTCGATCCGGTGCCGTGCCTGCACGGCCTCATCGACGGCTGCTGGTGTCACCACGAGTGGTGGGACGGCGGCGGCTACCCGCGCGGCCTGTCCGGCCACAACATCCCGCTCGTGGGCCGCATCGTCGCCATCGCCGACGCCTACGACGCGATGACGTCGGACCGCGCCTACCGCCGCGCCCTGCCCCACGAGGTCGCGGTCGGCGAGATCGAGCGCTGCGCCGGGACCCAGTTCGATCCCGAGCTCGCCGACCTCTTCGTCAAGATGATCGAGGCCCACCGCGCCGACATGCGCAAGCGCGGCGAGGGCTCGCTCTTGCCGCGCTGACGCGCGGAGGCTCGCTACCGGATCGAGACGGCGAGGCCGATCGAGCCGCCGAGGAAGGTGTCGACCGCGCCGCCGGCGATGTTCTCGTCGCCGGGCTCGGGGTTCATCGCGAAGAAGTAGTGGCGCACCTCGGCGCGCGCGTAGGCGCCGAGCCAGCGCGTGAGGCCGATCGCCGCGCCGACCGAGGCGTCGAGGCCGTTGCCGGTCTGGCGCGGGAACCAGTCCTCGAGCTCGCCGACGCCGAGGAGGTGCCGCCAGCCGCCGCGGACGAGGAGCGTCCACTTGCCCATGGGGACGGCCGCGTCGAGCCCACCCCTCGCCCAGCGGTAGGTCACGTCGGGCACGAGCTCCTGCACCATCGCCTCGTCGTCGATCGCGAAGCGCTGCTCGCCGTACGCGGCGCTCACGGCCACGTCGGCGCGGGCGATGCGCACGCTGTAGCCGAGCGCGGCCGAGAGCTCCGACGCGCTCGTGCCGTAGCTCATGCCGTCGTCGGTGCGCGATCCGTTCACGCCGACGACCAGCTCGCCGTCGACGCCGACGAAGAGCCCCTTCGCGCTCGCGAGCGGCCGCGCGCTCACCGAGACGCCGACCGCGTTGGCCGCCAGGTCGTAGCGGCGGAGCACGTCGTCGAGGTCGTCGTTCCAGCGGAGGCGGCGGTAGAACGGGCGCTCGCTGACGGAGACGACGAAGCGGACCGCATCCTTCGACGCGACGCGCGCTTCCGCTCGCGTCTCGCTCGGGACGATCGGGGGCGATGGATCCGCGCTGGCAG
>JAIOII010000221.1 GCA_019912685.1 Kofleriaceae bacterium | reverse complement strand
GGCTCGAGCGGCGTCGTCGTGATCGGCGCGCTCGCGCTGCTCGTCCTGGCTGCCGCCGCCGGCGTGTGGCGCCTCGTGCGCCGCTGACGCCTCGCGCGTCAGGCCTCGTGGCGGGCGGCCCAGTCGCTGATCACCTCGAAGTCGTCGACGATCCGCGAGTGGTAGTGGCCCCAGACGTTCGACACCATGACCATCGACGCGTCGCTCAGCTGCGGCGTCAGGTAGAGCGCGTAGTAGCCGGCGCCGCTGCCGTCGTCGATGTCGCCGACCCGCGGCAGGGACTGTCCGGAAACCGGACAGATGAGCTCGCACACCGTGCCGGGCGCGATGTCGGTGAACCCCGCCTTGCGGCTGTCGCCGTGGATCGGCGAGAGGTGCACGAGCCCCTTGCGCCCGCCGGCCCGCACCTCGAGCGTCACCGCGGGGTGCCCGTCGAAGGTCACGTCGGAGATGCCGACCAGGTTGTCGCCGCGCGGGCCGTAGGCCTGGGTGACGACGACGACGACGTCCTGGCCGTGGTCGAGCACGTCGACGTTCGGGACGCTCACCGCCTGGTGGTTGCCGGTGATGCGCAGGTTCTTGCGGTCGACGGGGTCGGACACCAGGCGACCCTAGCAGAACCGGGGGGGCCGGCGGGGTCGGGCGCCCCATATGGAGCCTGCGCTTGCCCTCGAACGAAGGATTCTCGATGATTTG
Organism: Kofleriaceae bacterium; assembly: GCA_019912685.1. Taxonomy (GTDB): domain Bacteria; phylum Myxococcota_A; class Polyangia; order Haliangiales; family Haliangiaceae; genus UBA2376. The sequence continues at coordinate 8,521 of JAIOII010000221.1, read as the reverse complement.
GCCCGGGCCAGCGCCGGCAGGCGGCTTGCAATGGACCCGGACACCGGGAGTCCGCTCATGAGGAACTTGAAGCTCTCCATGCTCGCGTGCGCCGCCCTCGTGGTGCTCGCCACCGGCACCGCCAGCGCGGCACGCGTCGTGGTGCTCGAGGTCCGCGGTGACGACTCGAGCGACTTCGAGGACATGCTCGTCGAATCGCTGAAGGCGCAGCACGACGTGGTCGAGTCGCGCGCCTTCGATCGCGCCGCGCGCCGCGAGGGCGTCGGGGACGAGCTCGACGCCAGCGCGATCGCCAAGGTCGCCCGCTCGCTCGACGCCGTCGCCGTCCTCGACCCGATGCTCGCCAAGCGTGACGGCGAGTGGGAGTTCATGATCAAGGTCCGCGGCCGGGACGGCAAGGTCAAGCGGAAGATGAAGATCGAGCTCGACGCGCCGCGGCTCGGCGCGAAGGGCAAGAAGAAGGTGTCGAAGGCGGTGCTCGAGGTGCTCGACGAGGTCCTGTCCAAGGACAAGCGCAGCGACGCGCCGCGCATCTCGAAGGACAAGCCGCGCGCGATCGAGGACGAGGAAGCAGACGACAACCCGCTGCCGGTCGCCAAGGGCAAGGGGAAGAGCCGGGGCAAGGCGGCCAAGGGCACGCCGAAGGTGTCGGCGCGTCGCGACGAGGCGCCCGTCGAGCGGAAGGCGCGCGGCCGCGGCGACGACGAGGCCGACGGGGCCGACGAGACCGAGGAGGCCGAGGCCGACGAGGCCGACGAGGAGGATCTCGACAAGGTCGCCGAGGAGGCCGAGGACGAGGACGACGACGAGGAGGACCGCCCCCGCCCGAAGCGCTCGCGCTCCGGCGCCCGCGAGATCCGCCGCGCCGGCATCCTGGTCGAGGCGGGCAGCACGGTCATCACGCGCAAGCTGACGTTCACGTCGCGCGACTTCGAGCAGGCGCCGCGCGGCTATCCCGGCTCGCCGGTGCCCACCGCCCACGTCGCCGGTGAGGTCTTCCCGGTCGCGATCGCGAAGCCGAAGAACATCGGCGCCGTGCTCGGCTTCTACGGCGAGTACGACAAGGTCATGTCGCTCACCACGCGCACGAGCCAGGCGATGGACATCCCCCTCACCACCGAGCAGCTGCGCTGGACGGTGGGCGCCAAGCTCCGCTACTCGTTCGGCAAGGCCGCCAACCTGCCGTCGATCTACGCGGGTTTCGGCTACGGGCGCCGCGCGTTCATCGTCGATCGCTCGAACCTGCCCGACGGCGTCGGCCTCGACCTGCCCGATGTCGACTACCGCCTCTACGAGCCGGTCGTCGGCCTGCGCTTCCCCGTGGGCACCGAGCGGCTCGCGCTCACGCTCGGCGGCCGCGCGCTCCTCATGCAGAAGGCCGGCGCGATCCAGTACGACAACGAGTACGGCGCGGCCAAGATCACCGGCGCCGAGGGTGAGGCGATCATCGACGCGGCGATCACCCGCATGGTGTTGCTCCGCCTGCGCGGGTCGTACACGCAGATCGGCTACGCCTTCGTCGGAAACGGCGCGCAGACCAACAACCGCGACGGCGATCCCGACACGCAGGACGTCGGCGGCGCGAAGGACGTCTGGATCGGCGCCACCGCGGCGCTCGCCGTCATCTACTGATCCAGACGCGCGTGCTACATTGCCGCGGCGTGGCCACGACCACCCACGGCAACCTGACCGTGTCCGCGAGCGGCGACGCCGCCGAGCGCCGCCTCGCGCTCGCCGGCCGGCTCGACGAGACCGTCGCGCTCGTCGATCACCTGGGCGGGTGGGGCGCCGAGGTGGTCGTGCTCGAGACCGCGGGCATCCAGGCGATCAACTCGCTCGGCATCCGCGAGTGGATGCACTTCGTCGCCGGCCTGAACGGCGGCGGCGCGCGCCTCGTGCACGAGAAATGCTCCGAGGTGCTGGTCGAGCAGATGTGCTTCATCCCGGCGGTGCGCGCCGGCGGCGCCGTGCGCTCGTTCCACGCGCCGTACTACTGTCAGCGCTGCGATCTGGAGTCGTCGGCGCTCATCGACGTCGAGATCCACGGCGAGGGCCTGCGCGCCATGAAGGCGCCCGGCCTCCCGTGCCCGCAGTGCAAGGGCGCGATGACCCTGGCCGACGTGCCCGAGCGGATCTTCGCGTTCCTCGTCGAGCACTAGTCCCGTCGTCCTTGGCGTTGGCGGGGAGCCGGCGATGAGCTAGTTTCGCGACGCCGTGTCGTCCACCCGCGATCTCCCGTCGTACCTTCGCCCCTCCGACGTCTTCGCGCCGCGCCACCTCGGCCCGCGCGACGCCGATCAGACGGCGATGCTCGCCGCGCTGGGCCTGCAGAGCCTCGACGAGCTCGCCGACCAGACGGTGCCGGCCGACATCCGCCTCGGCCGCCCGCTCGACCTCGGGCCGGCGTTGACCGAGCACGAGCTGCTCGAGGAGCTGCGCACGCTCGCGTCGGACAACCAGGTGCTGCGCTCGTTCATCGGGCAGGGCTACCACGACTGCATCACGCCGCCGGTCGTCCTGCGCAACGTGCTCGAGAACCCGGGCTGGTACACGGCGTACACGCCGTACCAGCCGGAGATCTCGCAGGGGCGCCTCGAGGCGCTCATCAACTTCCAGACGATGGTCGCGGATCTGACCGGCCTGCCGCTGGCGAACGCGTCGCTCCTCGACGAGGGCACGGCGGCCGCCGAGGCGATGAGCATGTGCGTCGAGGCGCACGAGCGGAAGCGCAAGGTGTTCCTCGTCGATGCGGCGGCCCACCCGCAGACGATCGCGGTGATGCGCACGCGCGCCGAGCCGCTCGGGATCGACCTGCGCGTCCTCGGGTGCGACGCCATGCCGTCGACCGTCGACGCGCTGGGCGCCGACGTCGCCGGGCTGCTCGTCCAGTACCCGGCGACGGACGGCCAGGTGCACGACGAGCGCGCGCTCTTCACGGCGGCGCGCGCGGCCGGCGTGCGCGTGGTGATGGCCGCCGACCTGCTCGCGCTCACGCTCCTCGTGCCGCCCGGCGAGCTCGGCGCCGACATCGCCGTCGGCACGACGCAGCGCTTCGGCGTGCCGATGGGCTTCGGCGGCCCGCACGCCGCGTACCTCGCCACGGCCGACGCGTACCGCCGCCTCCTGCCCGGGCGCATCATCGGCGTGTCGAAGGACGCGCGCGGGCACAAGGCGTACCGCCTGTCGCTCCAGACGCGCGAGCAGCACATCCGGCGCGAGCGCGCGACCTCGAACATCTGCACGGCGCAGGTGCTCCTCGCCGTGATGGCGTCGATGTACGCCGTCTACCACGGCCCCGAAGGGCTCACGGCGATCGCGCAGCGGGTGCGCGGCTGGACCGCCGTGATCGCGGCCGGCCTGGCGCGCCTCGGGTGCGCGCCGCGCGCGGGCACGTTCTTCGACACGCTGCGCGTCGACCTCGACGCCCACCGCGCCGCGGAGATCCTGGCGGCCGCGGCCGAGCGCGGGCTCAACCTGCGCCGCTACAGCGACGGCCTCGGCCTCACGTGCGACGAGACCACGTCGGCGGACGACGTCCACGCGCTGCTCGAGAGCTTCGCGCCGGGCGGCAACCTGCCGTTTGCCGTCGACGAGCTCGCGGCGGCGACGGCGGTGCCGGCGCTGCCGGCGACCCTGGCGCGCACGTCGCCGTTCCTCACCCACGAGGTCTTCCACCGCCACCGCGCGGAGCACGACATGCTCCGCTACATCCGCCGCCTCGAGGCCAAGGACCTGTCGCTCACGACGTCGATGATCTCGCTCGGCTCGTGCACGATGAAGCTGAACGCGTCGGCGGAGATGCTGCCGATCACGTGGCCGGAGCTCGGGCGGCTGCACCCGTTCGCGCCGGCGGAGCAGGCCGCGGGCTACCGCGCGCTCTTCCGCCAGCTCGAGGCGTGGCTCTGCGAGATCACCGGCTTCGCGGCGGTGTCGCTCCAGCCCAACTCGGGCGCGCAGGGCGAGTACGCCGGCCTGCTCGCGATCCGCGGCTACCACGCCTCGCGCGGCGAGGGCCACCGCGACGTCTGCCTCATCCCGATGAGCGCGCACGGGACCAACCCGGCGAGCGCGGTGATGGCGGGCTTCACCGTGGTCGCGGTGGCGACGGCGGCCGACGGCACCATCGACCTCGCCGACCTCGAGAAGAAGGCGCAGGCCCACGCGGCGAAGCTCGGCTGCATCATGGTGACGTACCCGTCGACGCACGGCGTGTTCGAGGAGGGCATCCGCCGGCTGTGCGCGATCGTCCACGCGCACGGCGGGCAGGTGTACCTCGACGGCGCGAACATGAACGCGCAGGTCGGCCTGTGCCGCCCCGGCGACTACGGCGCCGACGTCTGCCACCTCAACCTGCACAAGACGTTCTGCATCCCGCACGGCGGCGGCGGCCCGGGCGTCGGCCCGATCGGCGTGGCGCAGCACCTCGCGCCGTTTTTGCCCGGTCATCCGCTGCCGCTGGCGGAGTCGCAGCCGGGCGGCGTCGGCCCGGTGTCGGCGGCGCCGTACGGCTCGGCGAGCATCCTGCCCATCTCGTTCGCGTACATCGCGATGATGGGCGGCGCCGGCCTCACCCGGGCGACGCAGGTCGCGATCCTGAACGCGAACTACATGGCGCAGCGCCTCGACGGGCCGTACGCGGTCCTCTACCGCGGCGCGCGCGGGCGCGTCGCGCACGAGTTCATCCTCGACTGCCGGCCGTTCAAGAAGTCGGCGGGGATCGAGGCCGAGGACATCGCCAAGCGGCTCATGGACTACGGCTTCCACGCGCCGACGATGTCGTTCCCGGTCCCGGGCACGCTCATGATCGAGCCGACGGAGAGCGAGTCGCGGGCCGAGCTCGACCGCTTCTGCGACGCGCTCATCGCCATCCGCAAGGAGATCGCCGCGATCGAGGACGGCGCGTCGAACCGCGCCGACAACCCGCTCAAGAACGCGCCCCACACCGCGGCGGTCGTGCTGGCGACCGAGTGGGCGCGCTCGTACTCGCGCGAGCAGGCGGCCTATCCGGCGCCGTGGCTGCGCGAGCACAAGTACTGGCCGCCGGTGGCGAGGGTGGACAACGCCTACGGCGACCGCAACCTGATGTGCACGTGCCCGCCGATGGACTCCTACTGAAGGAGCTCCACCAGCTTCTTCAGGTCGTTCTTGATCCGCTCGAAGCGCTTCCGTACCGCCGCCGAGCGCCTGGTGATCTCGGCGTCGGAGAGGTCGCCGTCTTCCTCGTCGGCCAGGGCGCGCACCACGTCGCGCCACTCGAGCTGCCGGTCGATCCGCAGGATCAGGATCGCCTGGTCCTCCGGCGACAGCTCGTCGCGCAGCTGCGCGACCCGGTCCTTCACCTCGGTGCGCAGGTAGTTGATGGTGCTCGTGCGCACCTGCTCGGCCGCCCGCGCGACCTCGGGGGCGTCCGACAGCGCGATCGCGCGCCCCGGGCGGCGCGCCGGATCGCGCCGCACCCGCGCCAGGGCGTGGCGTGCGAGCGTGTAGCACCAGGTGCGCGCCGTCGCCTGCCAGCGGAAGCGCGGCAGGCCCTTCCACAGGTCGAGCGTGAACTGCGAGAACGCGTCGGCGCCGTCGGCCTCGCTGCGCGCGATCGCGACCAGGTACTCGAGCAGCTCGCGGCCGTAGCGCTCGACGATCGCGGTGGCGGCGGCGTCGAAGCGCTGCGCCTCGCACAGCGCGTGGATGGTGGCCTCGGAGTCGTCGCTGCGGACCGGCACGCCGGCGGAATGTACCAGCGCCTTCAGGGGTTCCGGGCGGCCTTGGCCGCGGCCTCACGCTGGGTGCGGACGAGCTCGGCCGCCGGGGCGAGCGTCTTCATGAACGTCGACGGGCTCTGGTACTCGCGGACGCGCCCGATCTCCTTGCCGTCGGCGGTGAAGAAGATGACGGTCGGGGTGCCGGCCGCGTACTTCTTCAGGAGCGCGTCGTTGGCGTCGGTCGACTTGGTCATGTCGAACTGGAGCGGCACGAAGTTCTCGGTGATCGTCTCGTACACCGGCGACTTCGCGAACGTGAGCTTCTCGAGCTCGATGCACGGGTTGCACCACTGCGCCCAGAAGTCGACCATCACGCCCTTGCCCTCGGCCTGCGCCATCTGGAAGGCGGTCGCCTCGTCGCGCTGCCACGGCAGGTGGCGATCGACGTGCACGACCCAGTTGACCACGCCGGTGAGGCCGGCGACGCACAGCGCGACGGCGAGCGCCTTGCGCAGCTTCACGGCGGCGGCGTCGTGGAACGAGAGGTGGACCGCGCCGAGCACGACGCCGACGAGGACGACGGCGCCGGCCGCCGCGAGGAAGAGGTAGCTACCCCAGACGAGCTTCTCGATCCCGGGGACGAGCGGGCGCACGAAGTAGAGGCCGGCGGTGAGGAGCGCGATGCCGCCGATCGACTTCATGTACTCCATCCACCGGCCGCTCTTGGGCAAGGCGACGGCGAACGCGGCGAGCACCCAGAAGAGGACGCCCATGCCGAGCGCGTAGGTGAAGAGGAGCGACGAGCCGACCGCGACGTTCTGCGTCTTGGTGACGAAGGTGAGGATGCCGATGAGGAACGGACCGGTGCACGGCGCGGCGGTGAAGCCGCCGACCACGCCCATCGCGAACGCGCCGCCGACGCCCTCGCCGCTGACCGAGGAGAGCTTGTTCTGGATGAACGACGGCAGCTGCATCTCGAACGCGCCGAACATCGAGAAGGCGAGGGCGATGTAGAGGAGGACGATCGGGATGACGACGGCCGGCTCGGCGAGGAGCTGACCCGACTGCTTGCCGATGAGGGCGAAGATGACGCCGAGGACGGAGAACATGAGCCCCATCCCGAGCACGTAGAGCGTGGCGAGGAGCACGGCCCGCCCGCGCGACACCTGCTTGCCGCGGCCGCCGAAGATGCCGATGACGATCGGGATCATCGGGTACACGCAGGGCGTGAGCGACGTGACCACGCCGAAGCCGAAGGCGCCGAGGTAGGCCCACCCCCACCCCCGCGACTTGTACTTCTCGAACTCGTCGCCCTCGGCCGCGAAGGCGAGGTCGGGGAGCAAGACGAGGACGAGGAGGCCGACGAGCGCGGCCAGGATCGCGAGATGACGTACCCGAGGGATGCGGGGCATACGAGCGCGGTTCGGTGCCGGTCCTTGTACGACGGACCGCCGCCGGCGGTCACGACATTCCCGCAACTATAGTAGATTGTCGCCTCTCGCCCATGCGCGTTCGACTCGACGATCCGGCCAAGACCGCGGCGTGGCTCACGGAGCTGGCGCCCGTCCACGTGCGTACCCTCGACGCCTACCAGCCCGGCAAGCCGATCGAGGAGCTCGAGCGCGAGCTCGGCATCAGCGGCGCCATCAAGGTCGCGTCGAACGAGAACCCGCTCGGGCCGTCGCCGCGGGCGGTCGCCGCCATCCAGGCCGCGGTCGGGAGCATCAACCTCTATCCCGACGCGGCGTCGTTCGCGCTGCGGCGGGCGCTCGCGGCGCGGCTCGGTGTCGGCGAGCCCGAGGTCGCGATCGGCGCCGGCTCGAACGACCTCCTGTACCAGCTCGTCCTGGCGCTGGTCGGCCCCGAGCACGAGGTCGTCTCGCCGGCGTTCGGCTTCCTCAGCTACCGGCTCGCCGCGCAGGTCGCGGGGCGGCGGTTCGTCGCCACCGCGGCGACGCCCGACGGCGCCGACCTCGACGCGCTCTGCGCCGCGTTCGGCCCGACGACGCGCCTCGTCGTCATCGGCACGCCCAATAACCCGACGGGCTCGGTGTTCACGCGGCAACAGGCCGCGCGCGTCCTCGACGCGCTGCCCGAGCACGCGCTCCTCGTCATCGACGAGGCGTACGCGGAGTACGCCGCGGCGTGGCCGGAGGTCGATCACGTCGACGGGCTCGTGTTCCTGCGCGAGGCGCTGGCGGCGGGTGACCCGCGCGTCGTGCTCCTGCGGACGTTCTCGAAGATCTACGGCCTCGCGGCGATGCGCGTCGGCTACGCGGTCGCGCACGCGGGCGTGCTCGATCTGCTCGGGCGCGTCGTGCGCACGTTCCACGTCGGGACGCTCGGGCAGGTCGCGGCGCTGGCGGCGCTCGACGACACCGATCACGTCGCGCGGTCCGCCGCCCTGGGCCGGCGCGGGATCGAGCGGATGCGCGCCGAGCTCGGCAAGATCCCCGGCGTGACGGCGTACCCGTCGCTGTCGAACTTCGTGCTGCTCGACGTCGGCCGGCCGAGCGGGCCGCTCTACGACCGCCTGCTGAAGCGGGGCGTGATCGTGCGCCCGATGGCGGCGTGGGGGCTGCCGAACGCCCTGCGCGTGTCGATCGCCGCCGAGCACGACCTGGACCGCGTGATCGCGACGCTCGCCGAGGTGCTCTCGCCGTGAAGCGCGCGCTGCCGCTGGCGGCCCTGGCCGCGTGCGGTGGCGCGGGAAGCGGAGGTGCAGGCGCGACGGTGAATCTGCCTGAGCGGGCGGCCACCGCCGGCGACGCGCTGCTCGCGCAGCTGCCGATCGGGGCCGAGATCGTGGTCGAGCTCGACCT
>JAIOII010000220.1 GCA_019912685.1 Kofleriaceae bacterium | reverse complement strand
GACGACGCGCGCGGCGCTGGCGGGCTACCGCGACGGCTGGGTGAGGCTCGCGATGCTGGTGCTGGGGCTCGCGACCGCGGCCGCGTACGTGCTCTACACGGTGGACGCGCACACGGTCGAGTTCTTCGGGACCAACGAGCTGGCCTGGAGCGCGCCGTTCTGCGTGGTCGGGCTCGCGCGGTTCGCGTGGCTGGCGCTGCGGAGCCCGCGGCCGGACAGCCCGACGGACGCGATGCTGCGGGACGGCATCTTCCTGTCGAACCTGCTCGCGTGGGGGGTCGTGATCCTGGTGATCGTGTACTGAGCCGGGGCGGGGACGCAGACGCAGACGGGGCGGAACGGTAGGCGCGGACGACCGGAAGCCTGAGCGAACGAGGTGAAGGCCGCGCTGGATGTTGCGGAGCGCTGGGGCTGGATCAAGGCCAGCGACGCGCTGCGCGCGTACGTCGAGCGCCTGCTCGCCATGCTGTGGCGCATGACCCATCCGCGCGACTGAACAACCCACGTGGGTCGTCCGGGATCCGGACAGCTCAGCGGCGAAGGCCCCAGAGGAGGCCGATGAGCCGGTTCAGGACCGGCCGGACCTCACTCGTGTCGACCTCCCAGCCCCACGCGGCGGCGACATCGAGCGCGCCCTGCACCTCGAACGCGCTGCCGGCGGCGATCTGGATGTGCCGGCGACGATCTCCGCCAGCGCGGCCGCGACTCTCGGCGAGGTTCAAGGCGACGCTGCTCGCGGCGCGCTGCAGCTGATCCAACAGGTCGCGGTCGTGCTTGGCGATCACGCGGAGGAGAGGGGTGAGCTTGCGGATGAGCTCGAGGGCGACTTCGTAGGCGATGAACATGGTGTTGCTCCTGTTTGCGAAGGTGGCTACCTCCCCCCTTGCGCACCCGGCCGGGCTGCCGGGGTGGCGGGGGGTCGCAACGACCCGACGAGCGCGCACGGACCGTGCCTGGCGCCCCCTCGCACGTTGGAGGTCACCCCACCGCTCACCTCCGCGTGATCGCCAAGCACGACCGCGACCTGCTCGATCAGCTGCAGCGCGCCGCGAGTAGCGTCGCGCTCAATCTCGCCGAGTCGCGCGGGCGCGCGGGCGGGGATCGGCGGCGGCACATCCAGATCGCAGCGGGCAGCGCGTTCGAGGTGCAGGGCTCCCTCGACGTCGCCGCCGCGTGGGGCTGGGAAGTCGACACGGAGGAGGTGACGCCGGTGTTGAACCGGCTCATCGGCCTCCTCTGGGCCCTCCGCCGCTGACGGCCCACGTGGGTCGTCCGGATCTCGGACGACCCACGTGGGTTGTCCGGATCTCGGACGTGCCCACGTGGGCACGCACATCACCGGTGGCGCGGATGCGTCATGCGCCACAGCATCGCGAGCAGGCGCTCGACGAGCGTGCGCAGCTCGGCGGTGGCCCTGATCCATCCCCAGCGTTCGGCGATGTCGAGCGCGGCCTTCACCTCGTTGCAGCGGGTACGACGTTCTTGAGCTCCCCAATCATCTCCAGGCTCACGCGATAGCGGTCCAGCATGTGTCACCTCTGGTGTTCGGGTTCTGGCCCCCTCGCTCCCCCGAGGACGGGGTGTTGCTACGCGTTCGCCCAGGCTTCCCGCCGGCCACATCGACGGCTCGCGTCCTTCGACTCGGGCTCGCTCGCGCTCGCCCTCGCTCAGGATGAACGGAGCGTCTCCCTCTGCCTCTCCCTCTCCCTCTCCATCACCCTCTCCCTCTCCGCTCAGTCCGCCCGGTCCGGCTTCGTCAACGTGCAGCTCACCTCCCCATCCGGCGCCTCGCACCGCAGCTCGAACGTGATCGTCATCCCGTCACAGTCGAGATCGCCGACCGCGCGCGCCACCGCGCTCTTCCCGTCGTTCGACTCGTACGAGTACTGGAAGTAGCTCGGCTCCGACATCTCGAAGTCGAGCGAGTCCCAGACCGCGACGCCCTGCCAGTCGCTCCGGTTCGGCGGGCACTTGCGATCCGGACTGTGCGCGCAGCACGCCGTCGCGGGCGTGAGCGGCGCCGAGCCCGTCGGGAACATCGCCATCTCGGCGTAGTGCGCCTTCAGGCTCCGCTTGATGCTCTCGAGGTTGAGCTCGGCCTCGCTGCGCTTCGACTTCTGGACGTACTCCTCCGCGCCACCGCCGCCGGCTTCGGCGTTCTTGTACTTCTCGCACGCGTCGAGCTCGCCCTTGGTCCTGGCCGCGACCGCGCAGGCGCGGAGCTTCTCGCTCCACTTCTCGTCCTTGCAGGTCTGGACCGCCTTGGCGCGCTGCGCGCCGTAGCTCGAACCGCCGATGCCGTACAGCTTGGCGGCGTTCGCGATCGCCTCCTCGCACGAGTTGCCGCCGCCACAGCCGGCGACGAGAGACGACGTGATCCACGTCAGGACACCGAGAAGAAGAACAGCTCGCATCGTACCCCCTGCCGGGGAACGTATCACTCGAGCGGACGTTGCTGCGACCAGGTCTCGGTGAGCTTTCCGCCGTCGAGGGTCAGCCGCACCTCGTACACGGCGTGCACGCTGTCGCAGTCCTGGTTGCCGATCGCGCTCAGGACCAGCGCGCCGCCGTCCTTCTTCACCTGGTACGAGAAGCGGTGCGCGCCGTCGATCGAGAACCCGAGCGCCCGCCAGCCCGGCGCCTTCCAGCGCGCGGGATCGGGCTTGCACGTCGTGCCCTCGGCGCAGCACGCGCCGATCGCCGGCGTCGGACCCACGTCGAGCTCGGGGAGCTTGCCCGTCGCCTTCACCTGCTCCTTGACCTGGCGCACCAGGTAGCCGAGGAGCGCCGGCGCCTCGCGCGCGTCGCGCTTGGTGGCGCACTGCCGCTGCGCCGCCGGGCACGTCGCGAGCGCGCACAGGGCGAGGAGCGCCAGGATCCAGCGCACGCGCTGCCACGTGCTCGACGGGCTCACGCTCATCGCGTGCCCGCCGACGCCAGGTGGCGCTCGACGAGGCGCGCGACCGCCGCCGGCGCCTCGAGCTGCGGGACGTGGCCGATGCCGTCGAGGATCTCGAGCGTCGCGCGCGGCAGGCGCGCGTGCAGCATGCGCGCGGTGTCGGGG
>JAIOII010000026.1 GCA_019912685.1 Kofleriaceae bacterium | reverse complement strand
GCCTCGCGCGCCGCGGGCGGCACCGACGGCGCGAGCCAGACGCCGGCGACGAGGTACGAGCGCGCGTCGCCGTACACGACGACGCGCTCGATCGCCGGATCGTCGGCGAACCTCGCCTCGATGTTGGCGGGCGGCACGTTCTTGCCGCCGGCGGTGACGAGGATGTCCTTCTTGCGGTCGACGATCTGCAGGAAGCCGTCGTCGGTCCAGCGGCCGACGTCGCCGGTCTTGAACCAGCCATCGGCGGTGAAGGCCGCCGCGGTCGCCGCCGGGTCGTCGTGGTAGCCGGCGAAGACGTTGGGGCCGCGCGCCTCGATCTCGCCGTCCTCGGCGAGGCGGAGCTCGACGGACGCGACCGGCTTGCCGACGGAGTCGAAGCGGTAATCGCCGGGGCGGTTGAGCGTCAGCGTCGGCGCCGTCTCGGTCAGGCCGTAGCCCTCGATGACGAGGACGCCCGCGTCGAGGAGCGCCTCCTTGATCTCCATCTTCAGGCCGGCGCCGCCCGACAGACAGAAGCGCAGGCGCCCGCCGGTGAGGCGCGCGAGCGTGGCGCGGCGCGACGCGCGATCCGCGCCGGCCTCGGCGAGCATCGCGCGCGCGAGCTTCTCCCAGTACGCGGGCACGCTGAAGAAGACGTGGGGCGCGACCTCCGGCATGAGCGCGAGCGCATCCTGCGGGGTCGTCATCCACGTCTCCCAGCCGAGCAGGTTGCCGGTGCACATCTGGCCGAAGCCGAAGATGTGGCTCATCGGCAGCCAGAGGAGGTCGCGGTCGTCGGCGGCGAGGAGCGGCGCGTTGTTGCGGAGCCAGTCGGCGCCGTTCACGCCCACGTTCCGGTGCGTGAGCGGGACGCCCTTCGGGTTGCCCGACGTGCCGCTCGTGTAGAGCATGAGGCCGGGCCGGTCGAGGTCGATCGCGTCGAGGCGCATCTGCACGCGCGCCGGGTGCGCGCGATCGAGCGCGCGACCGCGCTCGAGGACCGCGGCGTCGTCGAGGGCGAAGCTCGTGACCGGCTCGGTCACGCGCTCGCGCAGCGGCTCGGACACGAACACCGCCTTGCACGCGGCGTGGCGGAGGATGTACGAGGCCTGCGCCGCGGTCGACGCCGGGTAGATCGGCACCATCACGGCGCCCGCCGCCTGCACGCCGAGCGCGGCGGCGGCCCAGCCGACCGAGTTGCCGCCGAACACGGCGACGCGATCGCCGGGCACGACGCCGGCGTCGACGAGCACGGCCGCCGCCGCGCGGATCTGCGCCGCGAACTCGCCCCACGTCACCGCGGTCCACGAACCGTCCGGTTTCCGGACGCGGAAGCGGACGTGATCGGCGCGAGCGGGGAGCGCGTCGAGCACGGCGCAGGGCGCCGGGCGGATCGCGAGATGAGGCGAGATGTCGAGCGCCATCGTCGGCTCCTACTGCGGGCGGCGCGCGGCCGCGAGCTGCTCCTCGAGATCGGCGATGCGGCTCTCGAGCTGGTTGAGCTTGTGGAGGCCGCGCTCCTGATCGCGGCGCGTCGGCAGGCCGATCGCGGCCCACCACGAGTGCGCGGCCTTGTCGGTCGCGGCCTTCGTCTTCATCGCGGCGGTGAGCATCGCGCCCGCCGGGCCGAGCACGGACGGGTTGGCGAGCATCTGCTCGAGGTAGGAGGCGGTCGCCGTCTCCCACGCGTTGAAGCCCTTCTTCCACTGGTCCCAGAGGTTCATGACGGTCTCCTTCAGAGTGCGAAACGCCGAAGCTCCTCGGCGGTCGTGAAATCGGTGGCGGGCTCGTCGGCGCGGCTCGTCGCGCGCCCGATCTCGCCGAAGCATTCGAACCAGAACGACACCTGGCGGCGCGTCGTGGCGCCGCCGCCGATCGCCGGCGTCGACGTGACGAGCGTGCGCAGGCGGAGCGCGCCGGTGAAGCGCACGTAGGGGAGGTGCAGCTCGCCGCTCGCGTCGGCGGCGAAGTCGTAGGTGTCGGTGCCGTTGTACGGCAGGCCGGCGAGCGTGCCGCCGGTGATCGTGACGGTCTCGCTCCACGCGTCGCCCTCGGTGAGCGGGAAGCGCATGACGCCGACGGGGCGGTCGTAGACGAGCAGCGTGCGGCCGCCCGGCGGATCCGCGGCGGGCGACGCGACGCCGAGGAGGTACACGGCAGCGGCGTCGCGCGCGTAGACGCCGTCGAGGCCGCCGGTGCCGGCGGCGACGAGCTGGCCGCCCGGGAACATCGGCGCGTACCACTGATCGCCGAGCGCGGTCGCGACGAGGTCGGCGGCGGCGTCCTCGCGGCGCTCCTCGCTCCAGTCCCAGCGGCGGGTGTCGCCGGCGCTGGGACTGGAG
>JAIOII010000219.1 GCA_019912685.1 Kofleriaceae bacterium | reverse complement strand
GATCTGCGGCGCCGACCACGTCTGCGACACGTGGGCGGACCGCGCCGAGGCAGAGGGGCTCATCGAGGACGCCAGGCTGCGCGGGAACATCTCGACGGTGCTCGTCGGAGCCGGCCTGGTCGCCGGCGGTGTCGGCACGTTCCTGTTCCTGCGTGCCCGTGGCAAGCGCGCCGACGCGGCTGACCACGCGGCCCTCCGCGTGACGCCGATCGTCTCGGCAGACGCCGCGGCTCTCGTCGTGGGAGGGCGCTTCTGATGGCGCGGCTCGCGGTGGTCCTTGCCGTGGTTGCTGCTTCGTCCGCCGGCGGCTGCAACTCGATCTTCGGCTTCGAGCTCGAGGGTGGCGGTGATGCGCCAGGCCCGCCGAAGACGGTGGTCGTCACGCTCACCGGCGACGGGCGAGGCGCCGTCACGTCGATGCCGAGCGGCATCAACTGCGTCACCGGCGGCGTCATGAACTGCTCGGAGGACTATGCGCGGGGCACGATGGTGACGCTCACGACGTCGCCATCCGCTGGTTCTCGGTTCGGTAGCTGGTCGGGCGGAGGTTGCTCCGGCAACGGCACGTGCACCGTCACCCTCGACATCGACACGGCGGTCGAAGCGCGCTTCGACGACCTCTCGGGAGGCGCCAACTTCGTGTTCGTGACGACCGACAGCCTTGGGCCCACGACGTTCAGCCCGCTGGCGAACGCCGATGCCGCGTGCATGGCCGAGGCCGCCGCCGCCGGGCTCCCCGGGACCTACCGCGCCTGGCTCTCGTCCTCGACGGTCGACGCGAAGGACCGCCTGGGCACGGCCCGCGGCTGGGTCCGTGTCGACGGCCAGCCGGTCGCCGATCGCGTCGAGGACATCGTCGCCGGCAACTTGATCGCGCCGATCCGGCTCCTGGCGACAGGCGAGCCTGCCACGCTCAACGGAGCCGGACACACGGTCGTGCTCACCGGGACGCAGGCCGATGGGACCCACGCGCCCACCACGTGCTCCGACTGGACCAGCGGAGGTGGCATGGTGCGCGTCGGCAATGCCAACAACACGGCGCGGACCTGGACCGACTGGTTCGACGGCGATGCGTTCGACTGCGGGAGCAACTCCGCTGCGATCTACTGCTTCGGCGTCGATCGCGCGGCGGCGGTGACGATCACGCCGACGCCGGGCCGCCTTGCCTTCATCAGCCAGGGGCTGTGGACCTCCGGCGGTGGCATCGCGAGCGCCGACGCGCTCTGCCAGGCGGACGCCGCCAGCGCCGGCCGCACGGGCACGTTCAAGGCGCTCGTGGCGCTCACGACTGCCAGCGCGGCGTCCCGTTTCGACGCCGGCGGCGCGCCGTGGGTTCGCGCCGACGGGATCCCGCTCGCGGCGCCCGGCACATCGCCCTTCGGGCAGCTGGCAGTGCCGCTCAACGTCCGGGCCGACGGCACCTACTCGCCCTACAACTGGACCATGACCGGCGCCGACTCCCCGACGCAGGCGGCGACCAACCTGAACTGCAACGACTGGACCGACGGGACGGCGGGCCGTGCCTACAGCTTCGGGATCGGCGAGAGCGTGCTCGAGTGGTTCGATCACACGGGTGGTGGCCAGACGCTCCCGTGCGACAGCGCCCAGCGTCTCTACTGCTTCGAGCAGTAGCTCAGAACGGAAACTCGCCGTCGGCCTTGCGCTTCACGAGCAGCTGGGCCTTCTTCTTCTCGGCGACGGTCTCCGCGGTGACCTCGGGGATGATGTCGTCGGGCATGGCGAGGACGCGGGCGATCGCGTCGTCGAACATCTTCACGTCCTGCTTCTTGGGCGCGAGGAACTCGGCCATGAGGATGTGGGTCGAGGCGTAGTTGGGCGCGATCTTGAGCGAGGCCTGGAAGTGGCTCTCGCTCTTGTCGAGGTCGCCGCCGGCGAAGGAGGGCGCGATCGAGAAGTACGCGCCGAAGTAGCGGTCGGCCGCGCCGTAGAAGTAGTTGGGATCGAAGCGCAGCACCATCTCCATGATGTTGTAGATGCGCTCCTTGTAGGAGAGGACGACGGTGATGTCCTGGGCGTTGGCCCAGCGGCCGAGGTTGGTCGCGTGCCAGTAGAGGAGGTCGATCGCCTGCTTGTCGAGGAGCTGGACCGCGTCCTTCAGGTCGACGCCGGCGGCGAGGCGCTTCTCGACGTCGGGCGAGAGCGCCGCCATGCCGCGCTGCGCGTACTCGAGGCCCTTGGAGTGGAAGTCCATGAACGGCTGCGGGTTGGTATCCTTCTCGAACAGCAGCCACTGATCGGCGAGCGCGTAGCAGGCGCGCGCGAGCTTGCCGTACGTCTGCCAGTCGTCGTCCTTGAGCTTCACCGCCTCCTCGTACTTCGCGATCGCCAGCTCGAGCTGCGCGCGGTCGACGCGGTTCGCGAACGCGGCGTCGCCGGCCGCGACCGCGGCC
>JAIOII010000218.1 GCA_019912685.1 Kofleriaceae bacterium | reverse complement strand
CTCCTCGACGAGGCCGGCCTGCGCCGCGGCCCCGACGGCTTCCGCCGCCTGCCCGACGGCTCGCGCTGGCAGGTCGCGATCCAGGTGCCCACCGGCTGGTCGGACTGGGTGCGCGCGACGCAGGTGATCGCGCGCGGGCTGCGCGCCGCGGGCATCGACGCGCGCATGAAGGCGCACGACTTCAACGCCTGGTACGAGCAGGTGCAGAACGGCGAGTTCGCGCTGGCGATCGGCTGGGCCGAGCCGTACCCGACGCCGTACGGCTACTACCGCGCGATGATGTCGTCGGCGACGGTGAAGCCGGTCGGCGTGTCGGCGCCGGAGAACTGGCACCGCTTCGCGGCGCCGGAGGCCGACGCGCTGCTCGGCGCGCTCGAGGCGACGGCGGATCCGGGCGAGGAGCACCGGCTCACCGCCGAGCTCCAGCGCCTCTTCGTCGAGCGCGCGCCCGCGATCCCGCTGTTCCCCGGCCCGCTCTGGGGCGCGTACAACAGCACGCGCTTCACCGGCTTTCCCGACGCTCACGACCCCTACGCGCCGCTCTCGCCCAACCTGAGCCCGCAGGCGCTGCTCGTCCTCACCCGGCTGGCGCCGCGAGGAGCGGACGAGTGAGGTACCTGGCGCGGCGGCTCGCGTTCTACCTGCTCGCCGCGTGGGCGTCGGTGACGCTCGCGTTCGTCATCCCGCGACTCATGCCCGGCGATCCGGAAGCCACGATGTTCGCGCGCTTCCACGGCAAGCTCGACCCGCAGGCGATGGCCGCCTTGCGCGAGACCTTCGGCTTCTCCGACGAGCCGCTCTGGCGCCAGTACGTCACGTACCTCGGCCACGTGGCGACGGGCGACCTCGGGGTGTCGGTGAGCCACTTCCCGGCGCGCGTCGGGGACGTGATCGCGACCGGCATGGTGTGGACCCTCTTCCTCGCCGGCATGGCGGTGGTCATGAGCTACGCGGCCGGCACGCTGCTCGGCATCCTCGCGGCGTGGCGGCGCGGCGGCTGGCTCGACGCGGCGGCGCCGCCGGTGTTCGTGCTGCTCGGCGCCTTCCCGTTCTTCTGGCTGGCGATGCTGCTCCTCTTCCTGTTCGGGTTCGCGCTCGGCTGGACGCCGGTGCGCCACGCGTACGACAGCCGCGTCGAGGCCGGCACGAGCCTCGCGTTCGCGTGGAGCGTCGCGACCCACGCGGTCCTGCCGGCGATCACGATCGTCGTCGCCACCGTGGGCAGCTGGATGCTCGACATGCGCAACACGATGATGAGCGTCCTCGGCGAGGACTACATCACGATGGCCCACGCCAAGGGCCTGCCGCCGCGGCGCGTGATGTTCCGCTACGCCGCGCGCAACGCGCTCCTGCCCAGCGTGACGTCGTTCGGCATGGCGCTCGGCTTCGTGCTCAGCGGCTCGCTCCTCACCGAGATCGTCTTCTCGTACCCGGGCCAGGGTTACCTCCTCATCCAGGCCGTGCGCAGCCTCGACTACCCGCTCATCCAGGGCCTGTTCCTGACGATCACGCTGGCGGTGCTCGCCGCCAACTTCCTCGTCGACATCATCTACGTGTGGCTCGACCCGCGCGCCCGCCGGGGGCAACGATGACCAGCGGCATGTCCCAGCTGCTCCGCAACCGGCGCGCGCTCGTCGGCCTCGGCATCCTCGGCTGCTTCGCGCTCGTCGCGCTCGTCGGGCCGTACCTCGTCGGCGATCCGGCGGCCATGGTCGCGCGCCCGCTCTCGCCGCCGTCCTGGGCCCACTGGCTCGGCACGACCGGCCAGGGCCAGGACGTCCTCGCCCAGACCGTCGCCGGCGCGCGCACGACGCTGATCATCGGCTTCACCGTCGGCTTCGCGCAGGTCGCGATCGGCGCGCTCGTCGGGACGACGGCCGGCTACGCCGGCGGGCTCGTCGACGACGCGTTCAGCCTCGCGATCAACGTCTTCCTCATCATGCCCGGGCTGCCGCTCATGGTGATCGTCGCGGCGTACATGCCCACCGGCTCGTTCACCATCGCCCTCGTGCTGGTCGCCACCGGCTGGGCCTGGAGCGCGCGCGTCATCCGCGCGCAGGCGATGTCGCTGCGCGATCGCGACTTCGTCCTCGCCGCCCGGCTGGCCGGCGAGCACCCGCTGCGCATCGTCACCCACGAGCTCGTGCCCAACATGACGTCGCTCCTCGCGTCCGCGTTCATCGGCGCGACGATCTACGCGATCGGCGCCGAGGTCGCGCTCGAGTTCCTCGGGCTCGGCGACGTCAGCGCGGTCACCTGGGGGACCAACCTCTACTGGGCGTCGAACGACTCGGCGCTGCTCACCGGCGCCTGGTGGACGTTCGTGCCCACCGGCGCCTGCGTCGCGCTCCTCGGCTCCGCGCTCGCGCTCCTCAACAGCGCGATCGACGAGCTCGGCAACCCGCGGCTCCGCACCGAGCACGCGTTCGAGGCCGAGCTGCGCCGCGCCGGCCAGACGCCGGGCCTGTCCACGCCGGTCCTGCGGAGGGAAGTCTCATGAGCAGCGAGCTCCTGCGCGTCGAGGATCTGCGCGTCGAGTACCTCACCGCGACCGGGCGCGTACGCGTCGTCGACGACGTCTCGTTCACGCTGCGCCGCGGCGAGGTGCTCGGGCTCGCCGGCGAGTCGGGCAGCGGCAAGACGACGATCGCGCTCGCGATCCTGCGCCTGCTCAAGGCGCCCGCGGCGATCACCGGCGGCCGGGTCCTGTTCGAGGGCCGCGACCTCCTCGACCTCGGCGAGGTCGAGCTGCGGCGGCTGCGCGGCCGTCGCATCGCGCTCGTCACGCAGAGCGCGATGAACGCCCTCAACCCCGTGCTCACGATCGGCGAACAGCTCGCCGACGCCGTCATCGAGCACGAGCGCGTCACCCGCTTCCGCGCGCTCGAGCGCGCCCGCGCCCAGCTCGAGGTCGTCGGCATCGACCCTGACCGCGTCAGGAGCTACCCCCACGAGCTCTCGGGCGGCATGCGCCAGCGCGTCGTCATCGCCATGGCGCTCGCGCTCTCGCCCGCGCTCGTCCTCATGGACGAGCCGACGACCGCGCTCGACGTCATCGTGCAGCGCGAGCTCCTCGGCCAGATCACGAAGCTGCGCGACGAGCGTGGCTTCTCGATCCTCTTCATCAGCCACGACCTCTCGCTGCTCCTCGAGCTGTGCACGCGCATCGGCGTCCTCTACGCCGGCCGCCTCGTCGAGTCGGCCGCGGCGCGCACGCTCACGTACCGGCCGAAGCACCCGTACACCGACGCCCTCCTCCGCTGCTTCCCCGGGCTCCAGGGCCCACCCGGGCCTCCGCCGCGGCTCGTCGGCATCGGCGGCGCGCCCCCCGATCCGCGCGATCCGCCGCCCGGCTGCCGCTTCCACCCGCGCTGCGCGAGCAGCGTCGACCTCTGCCGCGCCGCCGCGCCCGCGCTCACCACCGTCGCCGCCGATCACGACGTGGCGTGCCACCGGATGCGTTCATGACGGCCGTCCTGTCCGTCGAGGGCCTCGGCAAGCGGTTCGGCGCGCACCAGGCGCTCGCCGACGTCACCTTCGAGGTGGCGCGCGGCGAGGCCCTCGCCCTCGTCGGCGAGTCGGGCAGCGGCAAGAGCACCGCCGCCCGCATCATCGCCGGGCTCACGCCGGCGACCACCGGCACGATCCGCGCGCGCGGCGGCGTCCAGATGATCTTCCAGGACCCGTTCGCGT
>JAIOII010000217.1 GCA_019912685.1 Kofleriaceae bacterium | reverse complement strand
GGCGGCGGCGGCGGCGCGGGCCGCGTCCGCTTCAACACGCGCGACGGCAACGTGTCGATCATCGACGGCGCGGCCGTGCGGGCGCCGTACACGAGCGGGACGATCACGCTGCAGGCGCCCTGAGCCGCGCCGGCGGCGGCGGCGGCGTGCGCGCTCAGCGGAACGACTCGACCAGGAAGTCGTTGATGGGCTCGCCGCGGAAGCCGGAGTCGACGAAGACGAGGTGATCGCCGGCCGCCGACGCCCACGGCGCCTCGAAGTCGAACGTGGCGTCGCGCAGCTCCTCGATCACCTCCGGCGTCGACCACGCCGCGTCGACCGACGCGCGCCGGCTGACGTGGATCGCCTGCGCGCCGTCGACGGGCGCGGAGACGTAGAGCGTGAGGCAGTCCTCGGTGACGTACGGGTAGTGCGCAGTCACGCCGACGAGGATGGGGCGCGTCTCGCCGCCGGCGACCTCGTACAGCCCGTACGCGCCCTCGCGGTTCGACTCGAGCACGAAGCGCGTCGCGCCGAGGCAGGGGCTGGCGCCCAGGTCGTGGCCATCGCTGTTGAGCGCGGGCACCGGGTCGGGCGCGCCCCATGGCGCATCGACGCTGGCGCGGGTCGACACCCAGACGTCGGCCGATCCTTCCGCAGGACCGTCGCTCGCGAAGTAGAGCGAGCGCCCGTCGGCGGACAGCTTCGGCGTGATCTGGTACCGGCCGGTCTCGATCGCGGTGACCCGCTCGGGTGTGCTCCACGGGTCGCTGCGCGTCGCGCGTACGCCGCGGAAGACGACCGCGAGCGCCCGGTGGCGGTAGTAGAGCTCGAGCTCGTCGGCGCGCAGCGTGGGCTCGCGGCGCTCGAGGAACGTGTTGTCATCATCACCGACGAACGAGAGGGCGCGCCGCCTCGACCAGCCATCGCCCGCCGCGTCGACCGGGTCTCCGCCGCCGTCGACGGCGGCATCGACGCCGGGGTTGCCGTCGCCACCACCGCCATCGCCGCCGCACGCCGCCGCCGCGAGGAGGGCGAGGACCGCGATCCGATTCGCAGGTGAGCGCATCAGACATCGTTATCACCGAGCGCCCGGATCCCGACGCACGTACCGCTCATTGCCGCGGATCGCCGGCAGCGCGCCGCGTCAGGGCGCGCGAAGCTACTCGAAGTACCCGATGACCAACCACGAGGCCAGGTAGAGCCCGACACCGACGAGCGGTGCGATCGAGCTGAACCAGCCGGCGATCGCCGCACCACCCAGCACCAGCGAGCCGAGCGCGCCGAGGATGCCGCCGAAGTCGCGGAGGCGTCCGTGTACCAGCCGCAGCAGCGCGATGCCGCATGCGAACGCGCCGGTGCCGAGCGAGAGCCATGCCCATGTCTGGCTCAGCTCGAACCACCAGCGAGCGATGCCGATGCCGACTGCGATCACCGCGATCAGCGCCGCGACTGCTCCGAGCCCTCCGGCGTCCGGATCGTCGTCGGGAACGATCAATCCATCTGATCTGCGCATCGCTGCCTCAGAAGCGCCCGACCGCGAGGAACCCGCCGCCGTCGCCGGTGACGAACGGCGTGACCGAGACGTCGCGGCGCTTGCGCGGGAGCCGCAGCTCCTGCCGAAGCCTCGCGTTGTGGTCGTGCGCCATCACGCGTCGCCCCGATTCGCTCACGGGGTGCGGGTCGAGGTGGCGATAGAGGGCGCCGAGCGCGATGGCGCCGAGGAAGGCGGCGCCTCCGCCGGCGAACCACCGCATCGCCGTGCCGCTGGCCCGGTCGGACTGACGATTCTCCTCGGCCCGGCATGCGTCGTACGCGGCCCACGACAGGTCGTCGATGGTGGGCGCGTACTGCGAGCAGTTCAGGTCGACCGAGAACGCGTCGCTCATCTTGCTCATCCCCACGCCGAACAGCACGACGCCGGCCACGGCCGAGCCGACCGAGATCCCGCCGACGACCAGCTTCTTGCGCCGGCCCGCCTGGTACTCGGCGGCGAGGTCGGCGCGGCCGACGCCCTCGTAGAACTCGATCGGGCTCAGGCGCTCGCGCTGGATCCCCCGGATGGGGACCGCGTTGCGTGTGGTCGTGACGGTCCCGTGGATCGCGTAGCCATGGTCGCGGAGCGAGATGAGCGCGGCGTACTCGTCCTCGAAGACGATGAACGCCCGCTCGTACGCGTCCTCGGCGCGCTCGCGCGCCTCCGTCTCGTCCGCGGCGCTCGCGCTCGGCTGGGCCTCGGCGACGCGCGCGGCGCCGAGCAGCAACAACAACGTCAGAAGTGATCCTCTGGACACGGCGGCTTCCTCCTTGCCCGCGCGCGCCGGGCATCAGGCCCGGCTGGTTGCACGGTCGCCGCCTCTATCGCCAGCTTCCGGCCGCGGTTGCCTGGAAACGCATCGGGCTCTCGCAAGCCCGGCTATCTCCGGCCCGCGCCGTTCTACGGCTGTAACACGCCATGCTGCGGCGGTATGATGAACAATCTCCGATAATTGCTGGAATTGTGCGCCCGTGACGAAACCTCCGGTAAGCCGCGGCGATAACGGCCACGTATGACGACCTCGCCATCGCCCAAGGAGCCAACGCCGTGAGCCGAGACCAGCGACGGGGTCCCGGCGACGGCGACGCGAGCGCACCAGCGGGCGCGCCTGCACGCGCGCCGGGCAAGAGCACGCGAACGCAGCGCTTGCCCGCCGTCCAGCATCGGCGCACTGGCGCAGAGCCCAGCGGTGGCTCGAGTGATGGTCCCGTTCAGTTCTCGTCGTCGTCGTCTCACGACGACCCGTTCGGATTGCATCTCGCCGGCGGCGATCCGCCGTCTCGCTCGGATTCGGTGCGAGCCGCCGCAGCGGAAGGGCTGCGGGACCCCTCGGTCGCATTGCCGCATCTCGATCGCATCCAGACCGCCTTCGGCCGTCACGACGTGTCGCACGTCGAGGCTCACGTCGGGGGCGCGGCCCAGCAGGCGAACGAGTCGATGGGCGCGACGGCCTACGCCACAGGCGATCATGTCGCGTTCGCGGCGACTCCCGATCTTCATACGGCCGCGCATGAAGCGGCGCATGTCGTCCAGCAGCGTGCCGGGGTTCATCTCAAGGGCGGAGTCGGTGAAGAAGGTGATGCGTACGAGCGTCACGCCGACGCCGTGGCGGACAAGGTCGTCATGGGCGAGTCCGCCGAGGAGCTCCTCGGCGCGGTCGCCCCGATGCCGGCCGGTGACGGCGGCGCCGCCGTCCAGCACCGAAAGCGAGGCAGGGGCGCGCCGCCAGCGAAGGCGTCGAACGTCGAGAGCGCCGCGCACGATGTCGCCGAAGCCGCGGCGCTCGCGGCCTACGCGCTCGGCAACCAAGCGAACGCTGAAGGACCGCTCGCGCGACTCGATGCCGCGCTGCAGGCGCTAGGTCGGGCGCTGCACGAAACCGCGGGCGACCGGCCAGAGACGGAAGAGAAGGCGCTGCGCACGGCACTTCAGGCGGCACGTCGCGTTCCACACGAAATGAGCCGGCGTGATGGTCCCCGCGGCGATCGGGAGGTGGCGCTGAGTCGACGGATCGACGCGCTCGAGGACCAGGCGTTCGCCGAGCGCGGGGGCGCCCGTGGTCCGAGCGATCTGACGCCCCAGGAGCTCGAAGCGCAGGCGTTGCAGAGCCTCGTGCAACTCGAAGCGGCCCGCGATCTGGCCGTGACGCTCGGGATCAGCGCCTCGGCGCTCGAGCGCACGATCGAGAAGACCGACGGGTGGCGCGAGACGTTGGGGGCTCCCGATGCCACCGCGGCGGACGCCCGCCGGCTTTCGGGCGCGGTCTTCCAGCAGCAGGAAGTGCTCTTCGATCTGGCGGCCGAGCTGCAGGACGTCACGACGCAAGCCTCACCCTCGAACCACGAGATCGTCGAGGCCTACATCGCCGCGATGGCTCGGTCCACGGAGCAACGCTCGATTGTCCAGCCGTTCGTGGAGCGCGCGCGGCGCGCCCGCCGTGCACGGCCGCTCGCGAGAGCGGGCGCTTCCCTTGCGGCCGACAACCAGACCACGCTCGAGATCACCGAGCTCGATGCCGACGCGGGCAAGCGCGCTCGCGCCGAGCACAGGGCGATCGGGCGCAAGCGGGCGGGGCTGAGCAAGGCACTCGACAAGGGCCGCCCGGTGAGTGACCTGGAGCTGCGCCGCGTGGAAGTCGACAGTCGCGAGCTGGCCGTGCGCCATCACACACAGCTCCTCGAGCTCCAGGCACGCCAGCTCGCGAGCGCGCTCGGCGAGCTCGGCGGTTCCCTCGTGAACCGTTTCGATCTCGAGCTCGCCGGGTTGCGCACCGACCTGCTCAGCCTGGCGGAGGAGTTCCCGATCGTCCGGCAACGTTACGAGCGCGCCGTCGACGAGTCGGAGGCCGAGCACGGGGCCAGCGCGGACGGCGTCTGGAACATCCTCCGTGCGCGTGAGAAGGGACTCGACGAGCTGGAGCAGCAGCTCCAGCGATACCTCGCGAAGAGCGACTTCCTCGACACACTCCGGCGCGCGACCAAGAAGGCCGAAAACGCGCAGGTCCGTCTGTTCGCGCAGCAACTGTTCACGACCGTGGCCCTGACGCTCGCGGGCAATCTGGCGGCGTCGGCGGCGCGCGGCGCAGCCGAAGGTGCGTGGGTGGCCCGTGCCTCGCGCGCCGGTGCGACCGACGCCGAAGCCGGAATGGTCGCAGCGCAGGCTCGCACGGTCGGCGCCGCCGCCGGGTTCGCCGCGGACGTGGCCGTGAACACCATCGGGCAAAAGCTACAGGGCGACGGTGCGTCGCTAGTCACGCTGCTCGCGCTGAACGTGGTCAGCCCGCTGGTGATCGGCAAGATCCAGGGGAAGTTCACGGCGCTCGAGAAGGTGAACGCCACGGCCTCGCGGTGGAAGCGCGCGGGAAGCGCGATCGTGCACTTCACGTACGACAAGCTGGAGCTCGCCATCGAGATGATCGCGGGCGCCGCGGTCGACTACGCGTCCCGCGTGCTGATGGGCATCGACACGGTCGATCCGACCGACCAGGAGGCGACGGAGTGGCTGCTGCAGGGCGCGTCGATGGCAATCGGCCGGCACCTCGCGGTGCGAAGCCGCACGATCGCGTCGAAGCTCCAACGCATCGAGGCGCAGACCCGGCACTCGATGCACGCTCTCGTCGAGCGCAGTCGCGCGCTCGAAGGCCAGTCCCACGAGCTCGCCGGCCGCCCCGACCCGGAGCTCGCGGTGAAGTTGCTGGAGACGTACCAGCACCTGCTCGCCGACGGCGCGGAGCACCAGGCGGGCGCTAGCGACGATGCCGACGGTCCGGCCAAGACGTCGCGCGTCGAGGCGCCGGGCCGGCGCGACGACGACTGGGACGAGGGGATGGATCGGCCGAAGCAATCCGGCCGGCGCCGGCGGAAGGACCCGCCCGAGGACGATGGTGGTGCGGGTAACCGCGGCGAGCCGTACGCGGACTGGCGCGAGGGAAGCAACGAGCTCGGTCCGAAGCAGTACATCCCGAAGCGGCAGCTCGACCGATTCGCGTCTCTGAAACGCAGGAATACGTGGGCAGAGATCGCCGCCGCGAAGCCGGACGACCTTTCATCTGTGATCGGCACGTTGCTCCCCACCGCCGACGCCGGGCACAACGTTCTCGAGCGGCTTGCGCGGGGCGATGTCAGTGCCCTGTCGGCTGTCGGAATCCATGACTATCCACCTGACTACGATTCGACCGGGCGCGAATGGGCGTTGATCGAAGTGCGCGAAGGGTTCGCCTTGATGGCCGGCAGCTTCGACGCGGTGGAGCTCCCCGTCAACGTTCGCGTGCTCGGACACACGCACCCGTCGAGAAAGCCGTCCGTGCCCTATGATGGCGCGGCGAAGCCCGAGCTAGCTGTGAGTGACGCCCAGAAGGGAGACCGCTTCACCGACCTGCTTTCGGATCCTACCAATGTGAAGAACAGTGGCCTCTCGCCGTCGGCAAAGGACCTCCACAACATCTCCGATGGCACCCCGCACGTACTTTACACACGATTCGTTCACACAGGCGACGGACGCGTGCTCCCGCCAGATCCCGGCGATACGCGACCGCGCGTCCAGGTCCACCTGACCGACACTCGCGTGCTCCGCTGGAATCCACGCACGGGCGAGTACTGGTACCGGACGCACATGAGCGTGAAGGATGCGAACGGAGCGCCGATCTGGTCCGGTTCCATCTACATGCAATGGGCCAGGCCGGTGCAGGATGGAACGGTACACTTCAGCCGACCCGCGGTGCTCGACAGGACGCTGGCTCCCGGTTGGAGGCAGCCATGACGCGGCCCGAATGGCCTGCGCTCGGAGCCACATTCGATGGCGGCTCCTTTGCGACGACGAAGCTCATCGCGGGTCGGTGGACGCGTGGCCGGTGGCGCGGTGTCCGAGCCTCCGACGGTGCGGCGGTCCTGATCTCCACGCGCACGGTGTCGAGACCGATGGAGATGGTACGTCGCTTCGAATACAGCGGTCCCGGCGTCGCCCCCGTGCTCTTTGCCGGGCCACCCGATCGCGACGCACCCCTCGTGCGAGCGAACAAGCAGGTCGACTTCGGCGTCATCGAGATGGAACCTCACGGTTCGCCGCTGGATACGCTCGCCGGGACGGTCAGCGCTGCGGACATCGTCCGCGTCGGGCTGGGGCTCGCGGACACGATCGCGCTCGCGTCCCATGCCGGTCGAATCCTCGCCGGGATTCGTCCCGAGGTGACCTATGCCGAGCGCGGCGAGGACGGCTGGCGGTTCTCCGGCGTGGCGCCCGCCGGATACAACCTGGTGCGCCATGAGATCGATGAGGGAGCGCCAGCATTCATGCCCGACACGTATCAGCCGCCGGAGATCTGGGACGACGAGCGCAACGGGCGTGTCGACGTGTACTCGCTGGCGTTGGTGCTCTGGTACCTCGCGACTGGCACGCACGCGTATTCGCACAGGCCGTCGCAGGAGGAGAACATGGACCTCGACCGGCGCGAGCCATGGACCGGCCCCGTCGAGCTCGGCCCCGTACTGGCGAGCGCGCTGGTGGCGGACCCGGAGCGTCGCCCGTCGATCGATGAGCTCCGCGAGCGCCTGCGGGCGGTCGCACGCTCGCGGTGAGCGAATCTGCGCCCGAGCACGTCACGCGCGGCCGTCGGGCGCGCGTGGCGGGCGCAGATCGACCACGAGGGACTCGGCGAGGCCCGGGGGCAGGTCGGGCACTCGCTCGGCGGCGAGCTCGTGCTCGTTGAAGTCGGGACGAGCGCCGAGGAGGAACTCGAGCCACTTCTCGCGCGCCTTCACGGTCCGGTACATGCGCTCGTCGATGGTGCGCTCGATCAGCGGGTAGTGGATGTCGAGGGACGCATTGCCGTCTGTCTCGCGCATGCGGCGCACGAGGGAACCGAGCCGGTCGATGCGGCCGACGCGCTGTTCGAGCTGCGCCGGGTTCCACGCCAGATCGTGGTGCACGATGCGCCGGCAGTTGTGGTGCAGGTCGAGGCCCTCCTGCATGACCTCGTTGGCCACGAGGATCATCGGATGGAGCGGCGTGTTGAACGCCTCGCGCAGGCCCTCGCGGTTCTCGGCGTCGACGGTGTGGCGCACGAACTCTCCGCTCTCGATCGGCCCCTCCAGGATGTCGACGCGCTGCGGCCGGGGTCGCCGGATGAAGTAGCGAAGGAACTCTCGGAGTCGTTCGACCCAGACGCGGCCGGCCGGAAGAGCCCAGAATCCGTCGACGAACTCGATCAGCTCGTGCGAGCGGATGTCGACCACGTCGACGCCGGCAGCCTTGGCCTCCAGCAGCAGCTCCGGGAGGAATAGCACCTCGCGCCGTGTGAGGTAGCGCGCGAGGCGCTCGACGGTATGGACGCGCAGGTCGACGTCGAGCACGCCGCCCACCGTGAGCCGCCTGAGGTCGCTGGCCAGCGTGTCCCACAGGTGCGGGCGATGGGGCACGAGGCTGTCCACCATCTCGGCGGAGATGGTCCAGGTCGGCGTATGCGCGCCGTCGTGGTCGTCGCCTTCGAGCTTGTCGGGCGTGAGGTCCAGGCCGAACCGCAGGAAGCGATCAGTGGCGATCGAATCGACCAGTCGCCGGTGATCGTCTCGCAGGTCGCGGCCTTCGCGCCAGCGTTCCACCGCCGCGCGCTCGACGCAGCGCTTGGCGAGGTAGTAGTCGATGCGTTCGGCGCTGGTGTGGCCGACCTCGAGCGTGTGCAAGAGCGCCGTGGCCCGGTCCGCGATTTCCTGCTCGTGGCCGACGACGACCGAGGCTGCGGGCACGAGCGTCTGCAGATAGCGCTCGCGCAACGCCATATGCAACAGGTCCTGCCGGCGGTTGAAGCGGTCGCGCAAGAGGCCATGGCGACCGCGCTCGCGCGCGCGACCATCTCCCTCGCTCACGCCGAAGATCTCCTCCCAGGTGGAGCCCGGATACACGCGCTGCCATGCGGCGAACAGGCGGGCGTCCCACGCCTCGTCGAGGTCGCGCTTGAGCCGGGCGATCGTGTCGACCCGGGCGCAGAAGATGAGCGTCTTCTCGCCACGCTCCGCTGCGTCGAGCGCGTCGTGAGCGACGGCGTCCAGCTTGGGGTGGTCCTTGAGCCCGACCGCGCCGGCGCCGACGAGCACGTCGCGGAGCAGCCGGCGATAGGCTTCCGCCGAACGCGCGCGGAACGAGCGCTCGGCGGAGAACAGGTCGCCCCTGGCGGCGGCGTCGAAGCTCGAGACCATGTTGATCTCGACGGCGGCCTTGTGGGTCGGCTCGCCGACGCGGAAGAGCTCGGCGATGAACCGCTCGTAGACCAGGAACGGCAAGATCGCCTCGCCGCGCGGGGCCACGGCCTGGCGCCGGTGCTGGCGGTAGACGCGCTTCTCCTGGTGGAGGCTGCGCACCATCCAGCGCTGGAACCCGGGCTCGATTCGCGTCCGCTTCAGGTCGCGCACGGCACGCACCGCCTCGGCGACGCCCCGCAGCGTCGGGTCGTCGAGCTCCTGCGCCAGCGAGGGATCGCGCTCGTAGCTGCGCGCGAACAGCGTCGCCTGTGCGGCATCCAGGGTGCGCCAGACCCGTTCGAGGCGGTCGTACGCGCGCTGGTACTCGGCGATGTCGACAAACAGTTGCTCGGTCGTGGCGGCCATGCCCGCGGGTGCCGTCGAGGCCAGCGCGAACAGCGAGAACACCTGACGCAGCTCGGAGATGTCGAGCTGGAACGGCGTCGCGGTCAGGAAGAGGGCCTTCGCGAACTTCTGCGCGAACACCGACGACACGCCGCGGTTGCGCAGCGAGTCGGCGTTCTTCAGCTTGTGCGCCTCGTCGATGATGAGCAGATCGAACGGCGGCAAGAGCGCACGCACCAGGCGGAAGCGCGCCTGATCGAGGGCGCGCCGGATGGGCTCATCGAAATCGAACGCGGCGACGCCGCCGGCGATGTCCCAGAGGTCGCCGAGGCCGGGGGTCTCTGGATCCGGGCTCGTGAAGGCATCGACGAGGTACGGCTCGATCTCCACCAGCTCGAAGCGCTCGAGGAACAGCTCGCGCGCAGGGTCGATGCGGTCGAGACGACCGTCGCGGAAGCGCCGGAAGATCGCGTTCGCGGTCTGGCCGTGCAGCCCCTTCCATCGTGCGAAGAGCGACAGCAGGTACTGCTGATCGGCGCCGCCGCGCGCGCCCTGGAACGCCGACACCGGCACCACGACCACCGGCATCCGGCGCGACTCGTCGACGAGATCACCGAGCCGAGACGCTGGCGCGGTGACGTCACCGAACGGGTACATGCAGCAGTCCCGATCCGAGAAGTTGCGGAAGTCGTTGATCCACTTCCGGTTGAGGTCCGGTCCGGGAGTCACGATGCAGATGCGCGCCTCCGGCTTCTGGTGCCTGAACGCGGCGATCACGCCGAGCGCCTCGAAGGTCTTGCCCATGCCCACCTCGTCGGCGAGCACGAGGCCCGGCTGGGACGCGAGCCGTTCGATCGCAGCGAGCACGGTGTCTTCTTGCCGCTCGACGTCTGCGAGCGGCACGCCGTCCTGCATGCGCCGCGCGTCGAGCCGCAGGAAGCTGCGGAGCCAGGCCCGGCTGCCGGCGATCACTCGGCACCTCCGTAGAACCGGACGATCTGATCGAGCCAGGCCGCCTGGCGCGTGGGCGGCGCGATGGCCGCGAGGTCCGCCGCCAGTCCCGCCACGAAGATCTCCAGGACGAGGCGCTTCTCGTCGGCATCGGGGCCCGGGGGAATCTCGACGTTGCCGAGCTCGCGCCGCAGCTCGGCGCCGTACAGCCAGAGCTCCTCGCGACCGAGCTCGGCGCCCGGCTTGTCGACGAGCAGCCGGAGCTCGCGCCAGATCGCGCCCGCGCCGATGGCACCTTCGAGCCGCAGGCGAAAGCCCGCCAGCGACAGCGCCGGATCCTCGAGGTCCTGGGCGACCGACCACCAGGCGTGGAACACGTCGGTCGGGGCGAAGCCTTCGCCGAGCAACGTCGTCAGGACGGCATCGGCCATCTCGACCCCGTGGCTCGCGATCACGGCGCGGTGACGCGCGAGGCTCAGGCTACGGCCGACGAGCGCGAGCAGCTCGCGGAGCCCCAGCGCCTGCGCCGCGCCCCCGACGACCAGCGCGGCCAGATCCTTCACGATGATCGGGAACGTCCGCTCGCCGTCGTGCGCGCGGACCACGACCTCGCAGCTCGCGGCGGTCAGCGTGAAGGGCCGAACGACCAGCGGTCCCGTCGGAACGCCCCGTCCGCGGCCCAGCTCCTGCTCGCCATACGCGACAACCCAGT
This sequence comes from Kofleriaceae bacterium, assembly GCA_019912685.1. Classification (GTDB taxonomy): domain Bacteria; phylum Myxococcota_A; class Polyangia; order Haliangiales; family Haliangiaceae; genus UBA2376. Next base: position 17,982 of record JAIOII010000217.1, on the reverse strand, counting down.
CCGCGATGCTGCCCGGGTCAGCCGCGGACCACGTGATGGTGAGCGTCTCGGTGGCGGCGTCGTACTCGGCGCACTCGATCCACGGGATCGAAGGTAGCGGCGGCGGCTCGACGAAGGTGCGTTCGGCCCACGTGACCGGGGCGGCGCAACGGACGAGCCCCGGCACGAGTTCCGGCAGCGTGACTTCGTCGGGAAGCACGAACGCCACGCACGCTTCGACATTGCCGCCCTGGGCGGGGCTCAGCAGCATGGCCTTGCGCGACGCGTTCGCCGACCCGAGAAGGACCAGCGTCTGGACCTTCTTGCCGCGCCGGAAGGTGAGCACGAGCAATTTTGCGTGCAGGGGACGGTCGACGAGCCGCGACTCGATCATCTGCGGCGACGGATAGAGCCACGTCGCGATCTCTCCGACGTGCTTCGTCGCGACCTCGACCAGGCGGCGCGGCGCGAACACCGTCGGCCGGTCGGCCGGCCACATCGACGGTTGCACCTCGGCCCGCCGGCGTTCGAGCTCCTCGCGGGGTACGAGCCGCGACGTGCCGCCGGCGTCGATGCAACGGTAGCTGTTGGCCGTCGCGCCGGTGACCGTCAGGTAGCCGATGCGCATCTGGCTGCCCTCCCCGTCGCGCATCGCCCAGAACCCCGGTGCCAGCTCGCTCGACCCGTCGCGCGCGCCGGGCGCCACCGACGCGGGCTCCCACGCGACGCCGAGGTCGAGCACCGCGTCCTTGCCGGCGCGCTCGGCCAGGCGGGCCAGGACCGAGTGGGAATCGTCCCCGACCGCGGCGTCGACATCGTCCTGCTCGAAGAAGGGCGCCAGGAGCCCGACGCGCGTGATCGTCGCGTCCGTGGGCACGAGCGCGAGCAGCTGCGTCAGCAGGTCGTGCTCGGCCTCGGTGTGCAGGAAGCGGAGATCGGCTTCGCCCGTCGCGGGCGAGGTCGCCGCGATGCGCCGCTCGATCGCACCGATCACGAGCGCGAGCTGCGTCGCCGCCGGCCGCGCGTCGGCGTCGAGCGCGCGCAGGAACCCGAGCACTTCGTACAGCACCGCCACGTCCGCCGGGTCGTCCCAGTGCAGATCACGCACGAAGAAGGCTTCGGCGTTCCGACCGTAGCCGGCTTCGGTCAGGTTCCCGGAACCGACCGAGAGGCGCGCGAAGTCGGCGTAGAGCAAGACCGCCACCTTCGGGTGGAAGGTCCGCCCGCGAACCTCGCGCAGGTCGTACGGGAGCCGGTGTCCGCCCGTTCTCATCCGTGCGTCGACGACGCACGCGACCGGACGCTCCTGGAGCGCGGCGCAGGCCTCGTCGTAGTAGCGGGCGGCGTCGTCGGTCGGATCGCTCCCGAGCCGGAGCACCGCCGCGAGCACGTGCTCCTCGAAGAATGCGGGATCGAACGTGAAGGAGGTGAAGACGGCGCCCTGGCAGGGCTCCTCGGCCGCCAGCCGATCCAGGACGGATTCGGTGCGCAGCTTCATGGCAGCTTCCCCAGATCGGTGAGCAGGCTCCGCACCACGCCGAGCTTGAGGCCGGGGAACTGCCCCTCGGCACGAGCGCGCTCGCCGTATCCGCCGACGTCGACGACGAGGCGATCGCCGTCGATCCGCAGCCACGGGGTGGCGTGCCGTCGTTCGCGGTGCACCGCCGCGTGCATCGTCACGATCGCCGCGAGCCCGTCGACCGGCGTGGCGTCGCGGAGCTGGGTGACGAGCCGGATGAACGCCTCGCCGTGGACCGGCAGGCGACGGAACCTCGCGGCCTCGGGCTCGTCGAGCAACCGCGCCGCCGCGAGCCGCAGCGGCTCGCCAGCGGTGCCTGCCAGAGAGTGCATCGCGGCGGCGCCGAAGTGACAGCGGTAGCCGCCGTCGACCGCCGCCGCGAAGGCGCGGTTGAAGCAGCTGAGGAGCTCCTGCTGAACGTCGCCGAACGCGAGCGCCATGGCGAGCTTGTCGCGCTGGTTCGGCGTGAAGCCGCCGAGCTTGCCCGCGAGCGCCTGGACGAGGATCTCGCGCGGCTCGTAGATCTCGCGCTGGGCCGCGCTCCGCACCATCATCGCGAAGGGCAGGGTGTCGTCGCGCGCGGCCTCGAAGATCACGTTCCACAGCCGCACTCGCTGCTGCGGGCGCGGCCGCTGCGTGAGCACCGACAGACGCGAGAGACCACCAACGCGCGCGAGCGTGATCGCGCCGTGCTTGCGCGGCACCGTGGAGCGTTCGAGGTCGAAGGCGAGCTCGACGAGATTGCGGTATGCACCCGTCTTCACGCCGCTCCCGGGCTCCTCCCAGAACGCGTCGATGATGTCGGCCGCGACGGCCGTGGGACGCAGCGTCCCGGGGAAGACGAGGCTCGTGTCCTCGCGACGCAGCGACGTCAGGTAGGCGCCGAGCGCCCCCAGCTCGCTCTGGCGGCCGATGAGCTTGTAGTCGAGGGGCAGGGGCCCATCGCCCGGCTTCCACGTGCGCGCCACGCCGCGAAACCCGCGGATGGCGTCACCGTCGCTGATGGGGATGTTTCCGTCGCGGTGCTCGTGGACGGCTAGCGCCCAGAGCCGCTCGTACCGCTCGAAGAGCTCCTTGCGTTCGTCGTCGGTCGCGCCGACGACGCGTGACGAGACGTGCTCGTCGACGAGGTGGAGCCCGTAGAGCACCATCGCGAAGTACTGCGCCCGCGACGTGCGCGTCGTGAGGCCGCCGAAGAGCCAGTTGCCGACCTGCTGCGAGAGGTAGTCGAGCGCCAGCGGGTCTTCGATGACGAACTCGGCGTCGAAGGCCTTCGGAGCGGACCAGAACAGGAACTGCGGTAGTGAACGCAGAGCTTGCATGTCGCGAATCCCTACTCCTCGTCGAAGTAGTCCTGATCGATGCGGGGAATGTTGATCGGGCGAGGTGTCACGCCGACGCCGTGATCGATCATCAGCTCGGCCAGCTTTCGACCATCCACGAGCACGATCGTTCCTCGCGCTCTCTTCGCTGTTTCGATCGCATCCCGCGTGAACGCGCTCGTCGTCATGAAGACGCCCTTCGAGGCGTGTTGCAGCTGCAGCGCGCCCATGAAGGTCTGTATCTCGGGGCTTCCGACGCGGTTGGACCAGCGTTTTGCTTGAACGTAGACCTTCTCGAGGCCAAGTCTGTCCAGCGATACGACGCCGTCGATGCCACCGTCGCCGCTGCCACCGACTCTCTGTAGGTCACTTCGACTGGTGCCGTAGCCCATCGCATGGAGCAGGTCGAGCACGAGCGTCTCGAAGAACGACGGAGAGCCGTTCATGATGCGCTCGATCAAGTCGCCCGAGACGCTCTCGCGGATCTCCGCGACGGCTCGATCGATGAGCTCGGCCGGGCTCGCCGTCGTGACTCTCTGCGTTGCACTCGCCTCCGAGGCCTCTTCCTCGTCTGATTCGCGCAGTCGGCTGTCGCGCCTCACAACGGCAAGGGCAGCCACTTCTGCCTCGCTCAGTGGCGCAGGATGCTGCCGCACGAACGCGACGCCCTTCTCGGTGAGCTGCCACCAACCCCGTTTGGGACTGGCCGACAGCTCCGCTCGCTTCAGGCGATCGTGTGCCCATCCCGCGCGATTGGCGAACAGCGCCTGGCCGCTTGCGATCGTCATCTGACGGTCGGCATCGCTCAGATTGAGCCGGTCGGCGACCGCACGCTGTGCGGTTCGCGCGTCCAGTCCATCAGGAGCGCTCGCGAGCACACGCAGCAGCGGGTCAATCATTTCGTCGAACGTGGGGAAGGACACTATCGACTCCTCCTCATGGGGCCAACCATGCCGTCATTGCGGCGATCAGAGTCGAGCAGAGCGAACAAGGGCGGACGGACAACCCTCATAATTGCCTTCCAGCCATTGTGCATGCGTCCTCGGCACGAATCACCTCACCACCTCCAAGAACTCGGCGACCAGGCGAATGCCGCCGTCCTCGGCACGCATCCTCCACGGTTGGAGTGCCGAATGTCGACCGAACGTCACGCGTCCCCGACTCGCGAACACAACTCCACGAACCGCGCGAGCGTGCTTGCCAGCCGCAAATGCTGCGGCGTCCGGCAATCCGGGCGCAGCAGGGCAGGGCTGCAAACCAGCACGCTCGCGCAGCGCGCCCGCGAGGTTGCGACGTTCAGCCGATTCCGGTTGTACAGGAACGACAACCCGCGGGGCGCATCCTCTGGCAGCGAGGTGGCCATCGAGTAGATCGCGATCGGCGCCTGCTGGCCCTGGAACTTGTCGACGGTGCCGACGCGCACGTCGCTGCGCCCGGCCGCGGCCAGCGCCTCCCGGATCGCCGCAACGTGGGCGTTGTAGGGCGCCACGATCAAGATGTCCGCCGGCCGTAACGGCTCCGCCTCGCCACGGCTGTTCGTCCATCTCGCCCCGCGTGCGAGACACGACGCCACGAGCGTCGCGACTGCAGATGCCTCCTCGCTGCTCCGGTTCTGGTTGCCTTCGTGGAGCACGGGGAGCCAGTAGAGGCCGGGCACGGTCACCTCGCGCGTCGTCAGCGCTTGCCTTTCGACGCCCGCGGCTGGCCGGAGCCGCTTCTCGTAGAACTGCTCGGTGGTGAACCAGCAGATCGACGGATGCAGTCGGTGCGTCTCTTCTAGGAACAAGCCGCGGTCGGCCGGGATGGTCTGCGCGCCGTCGAGCATGTGCTCCAGCACCGAGATCGCGACGCCGTCGGGGTGCGTGCCCTGGATGGGCTGCTCGAGCTGCTGCGGGTCGCCCACGAGCACGAGGTTGCGGGCACATGCGCTCACGGCGAGCGCGTCGGCGAGCGACATCTGGCCGGCCTCGTCGATGATGAGCACGTCGACGGAATCCGCCATCGCCGGCCGCGCCCATTGCCAGGCCGTGGCGCCGAGCACGTCGACCTCGTCGATCCGCTCCTCCGCTTTCTCCGCCTTCGCGACGTACTCGATGCCGGGGAGCTCGTCCTCGTCGTCCATGTCGTGGCGGATCAGCGCGCGCAGCGGTCGGCGCGCGTCGGCTCCGGCCACCGCGCGCTTGATGAGGTTCGCGATCACCGCGTGGCTCGTCGCCGTGACCCCGACGCGACGCCCCGCTTGCGCGAGGGCGCAGATGATCTTGGCGGCAAGCTCGGTCTTGCCCGAGCCGGGCGGCCCCTGGATCGGCAAGACCGTTCCATCGAGCGCGAGCGCCAGCCGGATCGCACAAGCGTCGATCGCCTCTCCCGGCCGGCGCAAGGGCGTGCCCGGTTGGCTGATCGAGCGCGGCGATGACTTGAAGAGCAGGTCACGCGCCAGCGAGACATCGGAACGTGCCGGCCAGCCGTGCTCCGCGATCTCGGTGCCGAGCCGCAGCAGGGCGGCGTCCTTGGGACGCGGACCGATGAGCTTGTGCGTGAAGAGCGAGGTCGGACGAACATCGACCGTCGCTCCCTTCTTCTTGACGTCGATCGTCCGCGCCACGTGGTCGACGGACCTGACCGTCCCGACCTCGAGCTTCGCGGTCGCATGAGCTTCATCGCCTTCGCCGACGAGCACCTCCTGCTCGGGGAACCGGAAGCGATCGATCGGGATGCGCTTGTCGGGGATCGACGTCACGTACTCCAGCCCGGCGATCGCGCGGGGCTCCTCGAGCCGCGCTTCGTCGTCGAGCTCGGCGAGGCGGAAGAACTCCCACCAGGCGACCTTCTGCTCGCGCCAGTACCACTCCATCATGTGACCGAGCAGCCAGCGGGCCTGCTGGTCCGCGTCGCGCGCGCTCCGGTCGGCCGGTAGGTCGGCGAGCAAGCGGGCTGCGATGCGCGCAGCCTCGGACTTCGGCACTGCCTCCTCCGGGTTGCCGTCATCCAGCGGCGGCCGCTCGATCGACGCGCCGCGCGCGGCGACCTCGCCTCGGCGCGCCTCGAGCCAGTCCCGCAACCGCCGCGCAGCCACGCAGTCGTCGCGGTTGTAGGCCTCGACGTCGGCCATCCAGGCCGGATCGACGATGCCGGCGAGGCCGCGCTGCAGCGTGAGCTTGAGCGCGCGATGGCTCGTGCCCGCGAGGTCCAGATCGATCTCGCGCGTGTACCCGATGATCGGCTCGAGGTACTTGATGCTGTACGACTCGACGCCCGCCCGCAGTGCCTGGCGCGTCACCGAGTGGAGATCGACGAAGCGCCGCCCGCGAAGCAGCCGATCCAGCTCCTCGGCGCGCGTTCCGTACTGCCCGGCGAGGCGTTTGAGCGCGGTCGTCTCGTACGGCGCGAAGTGATAGACGTGCATCCCCGGCTCGGCCGTCCAGCGCGCCATCAAGACATCGATCAACGTCTCGAACCCGGCCCGTTCGCGCGCATCGTCGAACGCCCACACGCCTCGGTATTGCCCGTCCGGCGTCGCCCATCCGAACAGGTACTCGCGCCCGGCCTCGTCGATGAACGCGTCGCCCTCGAGGTCGAGGAACACGTCGCCCGGGCTCGGCTCGGGAAGCCTCGCGAGCCCTCGCTCCGGTTCGACCGGCAGGAGCTCGAACGGCGGTACCTCGAGGCTCCTCGCGGCGAGCTGGAGCCGCGCCTGGTGCGCCAGCCGCTCGTACGTCGCGCGCTGGCCGCGCTCCGGCTTGTGGGGCCACGGCAAGGCGACCTTGCCGAGCTCGGTCAGCGTCGTGATGCCGACGCCTCCCAGCTCGCGACGATGAAGGCGTGTGAGGTTGGCGACCAGCGAGAGGTGGTCGTCGGCGCGCCGCTCGTCCTCGCAGCGCCCTTGCCAGTTGCAGCTCTCGCAGTGTGCGACGGGTTCGGGGTACGTCGACGCGGGCGACGCCACCCGCTGCTCCAGGTCCTTCTTGATCGCGCGATAGATGGCGCCGTATTCGTCGAAGCGGAACGAGTCGCGTGGGAAGCCCGGACCCGGCCGAACGATGTGCATCTCGTCGGGCATGCGCCCCTGGAGCTCGCCGAGCAGCTCCGAGTACACACACAGCTGGAGCACCGCGCCGGCACGCGTCTCGGAGGCGAGCTTCGCGTCGACGACCTCGTACGACCACGACCAGCGCTCGCTGGGGCGCTCGACGCGCACGAGGAAGTCGGAGCGGCCGCCCCAGACACCGCCGCCCAGACGGGCCTGGGTGATCACCTGGACGCCTTGGTCCATGAACCCGAGCGGTGACGCCTCGGCCTCCGCCATGACGGTGGTGTGCCCCTGCGCGCGAAGGTGAGCCTCGTACTCGGCCTCGTGCTCGCGACCTCGCTCCGCGAGGATCTTCAGGAGCGGGTCGAAGTTCGTGTAGGACCCAAGCTCCCCGCGCGCCACCCGCAGGTTCAAGGTCGTGAGGTGACCGCAGGCGATGTGGTTCGCCAGATCGGTCGCGGCGAGTCCGAGCCGCCCGTCCGCTTGCTTCACCGGCCGCCCCCGCGCATCAGTTCGGGCGCACCGCGACGTTCACCCGCGCAGCCGCGAGCGGACCCGTTCCGCTGCAGGAGAGCCCGCCGCCTCGCAGGAAGTCGGCCGTGAGCGGGTTCGCCTGGCATGCCCAGCCCAGATCGTCGACGGTGAGGTCCTCGTCGTACGCTTCGATGAGGACGACGCTGCCGCCCGGGATCAGCACCGGCGGCGTCGCGAAGTTCCACGACGGCGTCAGCGTGTCCTGATTGGCCGTCGTCATGTACGCGGCGCCGTTGATCGTGAGGACCACAAACGGATCGGGAAGCCCGCCGGCAGCGTCCCAGGTGGCGCCCGTCTCGTCGTTCTGCGTGAACGTCCCGTTCGTCACGGTGAACACGTAGTTGCGTCCGAAGGCGGGGACACATTGCTGGTTGATGCAGATCGTCTCGCCGCCGCACGAGCTCGGATTCGTCGGCGAGCACGTCGCCGCGCTGCAGTCGGACGGACACGAGAGCGAGCTCTCGCCGGCCTCGCACACGGTGTTGCCGCAGATCGGCCCCGTGTCGTCGTCGCCGCCATCGCCGTCGTCCGAGACACAGCCCACAACAAGACCCAACGCGAACACTGCGCGCAGTTTCATGGCGCCCCCCTGGGATCGAGAATAGGTGACGAACTGGAGCGATACACTCCCCCGAAAAGGGTGAGTCGCTCCCGCGGAGTTCTCATCGCGCTGGAGTATTCCTGCGGACCGCCGCAGCCTGCGCAGCGGTTCCGAGTTTCGAGATTGAAGGCGCGCGGCGAACTGACGATGATGCGGAAGTGCCGAAGGCCAAGGCGCAGGGGGGCTCGGCCGCGACGCAGAGCAGTCGACGGGCCGACTCGCAGCAGCTCGTTCGTCAGTGGGCGTTGCTCCGACTCCTGTCCGGGGCGGGGCGCGCCTTCTCGGTGAAGGAGCTCGCGGAACAGCTCGACGTCAGCAAGGCCACGGTCCAGCGCGATCTCGCGACGCTCGAGCGAGACTTCGCGCTCGTCGACGAGATCGTCGGCGAGCAAAAGCGGATGTATCGCGTCGACCAGCACGTGCGCGCCCTCGAGAGCCTCACGTTCGGGATCACCGAGCTGCTCGCGCTGCACGGAGCGCTCGCCGGCATGGCGAGCCTGCGGGGCACTCCCATCCACGATGACCTGCGCGCGGTCATGCTCAAGATTCGCGGGTTCCTCAGCCCGCGACACAATGGCGGCCTCGACGCGATCGCGCGCGTGTTCACGGCGCACGCGCGGGGCTATGTCGATCACGGTTCGCAGGCCGAGCTCATCGATCAGCTCGCCGACGCGATCAGCCGCCGCCGTCGCTGCGTGATGACGTATCACGCAGCGTGGAAGGGGACGACGCGCCGCCACGTCGTGAAGCCGCTGCGGCTGGTCTGGCACCGATCGGCCCTCTATCTCCTCGGCTGTCTCGGCGACCACAGGCGCATCAGCACGCTGGCGGTCCAGCGCATCCAGCAGCTCGAGGTCACGGCCGAGACGTTCGCCGTGCCGCGCGTCGATGTCGACGCCCACGTCCGGCGTGCGTTCGGGATCTTCGTGAGCGACGCCGAAGAGGACGTGGAGATCCGGTTCGCGAAGGAGATCGCGTGGCGGGTCGAGGAGCGCACCTATGCGCCAGGCGAGCGCAAGCAGCGTCTGCCCGATGGCTCGCTGCGCTACCGGGTCCGGACCAGCGCCCAGTGGGAGGTCATTCCGTGGGTGCTCGGCTTCGGGTCGCTCGCGGAACTGGTGAGACCGGAGAGCTGGCGAACGATCCTGAGGACGACGTGCGCGGCAACGCTGGCGAACTACTGACACGCGAGGGAGGACGCATGCTGGGAACGATGGATGGCGCGGCGAAGTTCGCCGTGGTGGACGTGGAGACGACGGGATTCCGGCGCAACCACGACCGCATTGTCGAGGTGGCGGTCATCACGGCCGGGGCAGACGGCAAGGTGGTCGAGGAGTACGTGACGCTCGTCAATCCCGAACGCGACATCGGGCCGACGCACGTGCACGGGATCCGCGCTTCCCGCGTGAATGCGGCGCCTCGGTTCGCCGAGATCGCCGGGGATCTCTGCGCGAGGCTCAAGGGCGCGGTGCTGGTCGCTCACAACGCCACGTTCGACGTGGGCTTCCTGCGCGGCGAGTTCTCGCGACTCGGTAGCGAGTTGCCGGCGATCCCGTCCGTCTGCACATTGAAGCTGAGCCGGCTGCTGAAGCTGCCGCTCGCGAGCCGCAGGCTCTCGGCGTGCTGCGAGCACGCCGGGATCGAGCTGCGAGATCCGCACGCGGCGCTCGGAGACGCGAGGGCCGTGGCGGGCTTGCTGCGCTACTACCTGGAGCTCGCGGCGAAGAGCGAGCTCGTGACGGCTGCGCACCTCGGAGGCTCCGAGCGACCGGCGCCCGACGACGCATGGCCCTCGTTCGCGCGCCCCGGACCCGTTTGCCGACGCGTCGAATCGCCGCCGCGGCCAGCGGACGCCACGTACGTCGATCGCCTCCTCGAGCGGCTGGAGCCGGGGTCCGATCACGACGAGGGGATGGCCGCGTACTTCGACGTGCTCGACCGCGCTCTCGCGGATCGCACGCTCACGCCGGAGGAGTCCGACGATCTGTTCGAGGTCGCGCGCGACTGGGGCCTGCGGCGCGAGGACGTGAAGTCCGCCCACGTTCACTACCTGCGTGCGCTCACGGAGGCGGCCTACGCCGACGGCGTGCTCTCGACCGACGAGGAGAAGGATCTCCAGCGCGTGGCGGCAATCCTCGGTTGCGAAGGCGCGTTACCGTCGGTGAGGGCCGAGGTCGCCCATGCGCGCGCGGTCGCGGTGGATGCGGTGTCCACGAAGCCGACCGCTCGGAGCGGATCGAAGACCGTGTGCTTCACCGGTGCGCTCACGTCGCGTCTCCGCGGCGCTCGCATCACGCGCGCGAGCGCTCAGGCGATGGCGCGAGAAGCGGGATACACCGTGCTCGACTCGGTCACGAGGGACCTGGACATCCTGGTCGTCGCCGATGCGGACAGCATGTCGTCCAAGGCGAAGAAGGCGAGGGCGTGCGGGACGAGGATCGTGCCGGAGCTCGAGTTCTGGCAGATGCTGGGCGTGACCGTGGAGTCGGGCCCGGGCGCGTGAATCGTCGCTTTGTCGCTGGGGACACGGAATGCAACGATCTCCGACCCTTGCGAGGAGATCGCTTTTGGGACGCAACCGCGGGTGGGCACCGGCGATACAGCAAACCGTTCACACCTCGGGCTCGCTCCCGGGAGCGGCCTCCGTACAATGCTCATCCTTCAAGCCCGCCATGAGTGACCGCGACCGAGATTCCCGTGCGCTCCCCGAGCCATCTGGCCCGGCGCCATCCAGCGGCAGTTCGGCCGGGAAGCGTTCGCGCGTGCAAGCGAGATACGGCGGCTTTCCGGCGCCGGCGAGACCGGCACCAGCGAATGAGCAGCGACTGCCGTTCATGGATGCGATCCTCGCCGGTCGCGAGAACGGTGCGGACGGGGGAGACGAGGACGCAGCGGCGGATCCGGATCGAGACGATGCACTCGCGGAGGCACTCGAGGAGGAAGGCTCGCCGTTCCCCGACGCGGCGAGCTTGGGCGACGAGATCGGTGCGGACGTCGGTCACGCGCGGCTGGTGACCGGCCCACGCGCCGCAGCGGCGGCGGAAGCCGTGGATGCGAGCGCCTTCACGATCGGCGATCGCGTGTTCATGGGTGCTGGCGAGGATCCGCACGACCGCGATCTGGCGCGGCACGAGCTCACGCACGTCGCCCAGCAGAAGGACGCGGAGATGCCGAGCGAGCTGGCGGCGCTGCCGGTGACCTCGCCGGACCATGCTCGCGAACGGGAGGCCGAGCACGCATCCGAGAGCATCACGCGAGGGCCCATGGAGATCGCGCGGCGCCCACGCGGCGTCAAGTCGCGGGCGGCGCAGGACATGACGGCGCGCGTCGCGAGGCTCGAGAAGAAGAGCGATGAGGAGCTCCAGCAGCTGAAGGCCGAGTTGACGGCGCGGCTCGCCGGATCGCTCGGCAAGAAGGCCCGCGTCGATGCGAGCCACGAGCGCGACGCCATCGAATGGGTCGAGTACAAGCGACAGGTCGAGCGTGGCGAGTCCGGTCGCAGCCAGACCTACTCACAGGAGCTCGCCTCCGCGCAGGACGCAGGCAATCAGCAAGGCGTGTCGGCCCAGGAGATCGGCGCCCGCGCGCGGATCGAGAGCGCGCATCGCACCGGCGGCGTGGGCGAGGCGACGACCACGACGTGGCACCTCGGCTCGCGTGGAACGCAGGAACAGCGTCAGGCGATCTGGGGCCAGGGCGCTGCGATCTCGGGTGAGGCCGAGGTGTTTCGAACCGAGTTCCGCGAGCAGGCGCGCCATACCGCGCTCGGCATGCTCGACGACAGCTCGGTCCAGATCGAGGCGGCGCTCAGCAAGTACGGCTTCGTCGGTGGGAACCATCGACTGTTCAACGCCGCCGACGCGTACAACCGCGACCCCGACCAGCTCGAGAAGCTCGTGTCTGAGTGGCGGGTGCTCAGCGATGTCGGCGAGCGTGCCGCGGAGACGAAGAAGGGAGACAAGCAGCAGGCCAAGCTCGCGAAGGTCGTCGCGGAGCTGCGGGCCATGCAGCGGGAGGCCGACAAGCTCGAGGCAGAGGAGCGCGGGCTCACGGAGCAAGACTGGGCCATGCGAGACAGCATCGACAGCTCGCGCTCGTCCGCCGGGATGAAGGCGAAGCTCGCTGACGCATGGCTCGCGGCGGAGGAAGAGCATCCCATCTTGCTCGCGTTCCGCGATCCAACGTACGGCGCAGACGCCGATCGCCTCGGCGGACTGACCGCGCCCGGTGCGGGTCTGGAGGAGTCGATCCTGCGCCAGGCGATTCCCAAGCTCGGCAACATCCTCCGCACGCGGGCGGCGATCCGGACGCAGCAGCTCGATCCGCTGCGGATGGGGCCGGTCGTCGAGGTGACGAAGCAGCACCTGAGCGTGCCGCCGGGTTCGGCGCGAGCTTCGATCGCCAACGACCTTCACGTCCAGGCCAGCAAGCAGTCGGTCGCCGACTGGGCGCTCAGCGCGCTCAGCATCGCGCTCTCGGTCGCGTCGTTCGTGCCGGGCGTGGGGCTCGGGGCGCGCGCGGTCGCCGAAGGCGTAAGCCTCGCGATCGAGCTGCGCGCACAGGTGAACGAGTACAAGGAGTGGCGGGTGGCGGGCGGGATGAACAACACCGCGCTCGATATCGCGAAGTCGGTCTCCTTGTCCGCGCCGAACATGCGGCCGCTGTACTTGCGGCTGGCGGTCGCCGGGGCAAGCGCTGCGAGTCTCCTGCAGCTCGCGCGGCTCACGTCGAAGCTGAACCAGATCCGCACGGCAGAGGGCAAGGCGGAGGACGTGCTGCGTGAGCTCGACGAGCTCGGCGCGCGCCATGGGATCAAGGATCTGTCGGACGAGGTCGAGGCGGCCGGCGCCATCCGTGGTGCGAAGGTGTACCCGCCCAAGACATTCGTGAAGGACGACGTCACGCGGTTCAGCCAGCTGAACGCCGAGAAAGTGCGTGACGGGCTCAAGCGCGCCCGAGGACGCACCTACGTCGCCGGAGCGCGACTAGACATTGAGACCTCCAAGGCGACAGTGGAAGGCGGGCAAGGCGTGTTGCGCATCCCTGGTGCGCAGGGGGATACCCTCGTCTCCATCGAGATCCGCTTCCGCACGGACCTCTCGATGCCGGGGCCCCACGGGTTCGAATCAGGGCCAGCACGTTTTGTGCTCGACAAGAGCGCCGGCGGGTGGGCGGCGAAGATCGATGTCGCCAGCTCGATCGAGCCCAGGGACATCGAGTTCGTGCTCGGGCACGAGCTCGACGAGATCGCCGAGCTGACCCGTCGCTTCCCGCGAGGGAAACCAGCACGCGGATTCGGAAGCGAGGTGAAGGCTGGCGTGATGCGCGCCGGCGCGACCACGAACCAGTCGACCGCGCACGACATCGCGACCGCCCGAGAGATCGTTGCGCTTCACAAGAGCCACAAGGCCATGGTCAAGGAGGGCTCGCAACATGCCGCGGAGCGCGCCCGGTCACTTGACGAAGCCATCAAGGCCGCTGGACTCGACGAGCTCACGGAGCTGGATGCGAAGCTCCGTCTCCTCCAGCAGGAGGGCGCGACCGAAGATCTTCTCGATCGAGTGAGACGGGTGGGTTCGCGTCATGTCACCCAAGAACACGCAAAGACGATGGGGAAGACCGGCACTCGGTTCACGGAAGACCTCATCGACCACGTGATGTGGGGCCGAGGGCAGAGCAATCAGGAGTTCGCGCGCCTTGGCGCCAAGGGAGGTCACATCACCAACAATCTCCTCGGGATGGGGCACCCGAACAGCGAATACGTCTTCGTCGAGCTGCGGACGAAGGAGGTGAGTGGCACCACGGCGCGTCTCTACAAGCAGTACAAGTGGACCGGCCCCAGAAGTGCGATGCCTCAACCAGGAAGCGGGCGATTTCCGTCCGACAAGGGATTCAACGACTCTGGCTGGATCACGACGATGATGCCCAAGACATCGTTCGACGACGGGGCCGCATTGCTGCGGGAAGCAGAGGAGGCTTGGGACGATTGGCTCGAGGGAGTGGCGCTGGCCCCGACGCGTAGCCTCAAGGTCAACGAGTGGACCGCGCGCACCCGGAGCGGGGTGCAGATCAGTGGGTTCTTCAAGAAGGAAGCCGGTGGAACGTCGACGCCAACGACGTTCTTCGTGGAGGCGTCATGGTTCTAGTGCCGTCGCACGTACAGGTCGATGGTCTCGTGGTTCGTCTCACGATCGAACCAGCCGATCGACATGGTCCCGCTGCGGTCAGACAATGGCACGACGGCACGCGCCCGCTGTCGGATGCGCTGGTCTACGTCGTGAACGCCATCCTCGGACGGCGGCACCTGGTGGACTGGATTGCGCTGCTTGAACGGAAGGAGGACCTGCCGCTGCCGGATGGTCTCGCGTCTTCCCCCGTTCGCGATCACTTCGACGAGTACGAGCATCTCGCGACCAACTGGGAGGCGCTTACGGGGAACCGTCCAGACCTTCGTGACTGCTACTTCGTCGGGACGACCTTCACGGCCGATAACCTCGTGATCCCGCGAGCAGCGTTCATCGACCTCATCAAGCAGATGAGCGCACTCGATGCATCCGTCCAGGCGGGTGAGATCGAGGCACGGATCGACGAATCAATGCCGGTTCCTCTGCCACTGGCGCCGTCCAAGGATGCGACCAAACCGTGGAATGACTCGGAGTGGCAAGAGCTCGAGGAGAAGGCGCGGCAGCTGGACGTGAACGATCCGCTCACGGACGAGTTGGCCGATCCGGAGCGGTCGGTCTTGATTGCGCGGCAGCGCGGTGAACTGTTCGATTGGCTCGAGGTCGCGTGGCTACGAACGTCGCGCGGCAAGGACGACATGCCCGCGCGGTGCCGCGAGCTCGGACTGTCCACGCTTCTCGCGTACGACGCTGCGACCGACGCGATGCTCGCGTATCTGCATGATCCGGAACGGATCTCGATCGTCGGAACGCCGGTCCCCGCGACGCCGTACAGAGGTGAAGTATCCGTCGATGTCTTTCGCCTGCCCGTGCCAGCGCATCCGCCGGAAATGACCTTCCATGCCTGGCTCGCGCGGTGCGAGGCGGTGTTCATCCGCGAGCGAGGTGGGCCCGAGAAGGGCGCCGGTGATCTGTTCACGCGCATCGTGGGGCATCGCGTCCGCTTGCGGTACCGGCTCGAGTCGCCGGATCACCTGATGCTCTGGCGCGTGGAGCTCGTGTAGCGTGCGCGGACGTCGTATCAGTGAGCTCGGTGCTGACGCGTCGGGCGACGTACGGGGCGAAGCGGTGCCGGGGCGCGTGTCTCGGACCCAGCGGCTTCCAGTCCAGCGAAAGCCGGCTGCGACGCACCCGGTACCTCCGACTGCGAGGGCGGCCACGGCCGGAGGTCACGAGGATCCGTTCGGGATGCATCTCCTTGGTGAGCCAACGCGCGTTGCCGATGCTGGGGGCACTGATTCGACATCGGCGGCTGCGGTCGAGCTCGAGCTCGAGCAGCTCGTCGAGCGCGGTGACTGGCAGAAGCTGAGGCCGGGGGCATTCGCCGAGGCGTCGGTCGCCGCGGATGCGCACGCCCGGCAGCGACGTGACGGCGATATGCCCGACATGACCGGGCTCGGAAAGGTGTCGACGCTGGACCGATTCGCGCACTCGATGAAGGTGCTCCAGCGCATCTGGGGCTCGCTCACCCTCGATGGGCGCACGGAGGCGGTCAAGGTCGCGCTCGACCAGGAGCTCGTGGCCGCCTCCATCCCGCCACTCGAGGGCGTCACGACGATCCCCGCCAAGAAGCATCCTGCATCGTTCGACTACAAGACGTGGAAGGTGACCCTGCGGCGGGAGTTCCTCGAGGGCTCCACCGTTGGCGACGAGGATGCGGCTGATCTGTGCGGCACCTTGGCGCACGAGATCCGCCATGGCGAGCAGCAGTTCCTGACGGCGCGCGTGCTCGCCGCGAAAGGGCAGAGCGCCGCAGAGATCCACGTCACGCTCAAGGGGCTCTACATGCCCGTCGCCACGCAAGCGGTGGCAAGGAAGCTGAAGGGGCTGGCGGGGGCGGAGCTGGCGTATGCGCGGCGGATGCACACGGCGCTGGTCACGGATCGCCAGATCACGGACATCCTCGATCAAGACACCGGATACGCGGAGCTGGACGCCGCACGCGAGCGAGGCGCCACGGTTCTGGAGGGGCTACGGCGTCGCCCGCCCACGGTGTCCATCGAAGAAGCGCGCGCGACCTGTCGCGAGCTGCGCGATCGCATCGAGGACGTCCTTCTCAAGTACAAGATCTATCGGCAGTTCCCCACGGAAGCGGACTCGCACGATGTTGGCGCCGGAGCGAAGCTGGCGTTCCAGGAGATCGAGTGAGGCTTCGGGTAGTCGCGGCTCTGCTGTTGTTCGCGCTGGCCTGCGCAAGAAGTGGGCGACCGCTGGAACGGGGAGAGCGGCAGCCCGTTGCGTCGGCCGGGGATGCAGGCGAAGCGACTCCGATCGACGCGGGGGCGATCGACCTCGCCGAGTTCGGCCGGGACCCCGCCTACCGGCAGCCGGAGCCTGCCCCCGTGGTGGTGGGACCTGATGAGCGCGAAGTCGTCGATGAGCTCGCGCGAGTCGCCGGAATATTCGCCCGTGAGCTTTCCCGTACGGAGCTAATCGCGGAGCTCGGTCGCCCGACCGGCGATCCGGCTGGCAGACGCGTCCCGGTCGATCCTACGTCGCCGGTTCTGGCCGTCATGCACGTACGAGTTGGCGGCGACTTCGAAGACGTCGAGATTCGCTTCTTTCAGCCCGTCCCCGTGGAGGTGTTGATGACGAGGTTCGGTGCGTTTCATGACTACGTCATCGACGATCGTGAGGACCCTGAGTACACGAGCGAAGCCATCCGCGTCGAGGGCCCTTTCGAGGTGACCCTCACGATCAACTCTTACGCCCGGTCCATGCAGGATCTGCCGAAGGACCGGGTCCGTGTGGTGTACCTGCGGCGCCGGCCGAAGCCACCGCATTGAAGCGGCTGCTGAGCTGCGAGGCCGATATCGAGACGATGAACATGGCGCTCATCACGTACTTCAAGGCATCGCTCCGTTGCCCTCGCTGTGAGGCTGTCGGCACCGCCTCGATCGACAGCCACCTCGGCGATTGCGGGAAGACGTATCAGATCGGCGACTGCCCCGGGGCGGACATTCATCCCTCGGAGTTCGAGAGTACGTCGTATGTCGTCAGGCAGCCCTCCTCGGAGGAACCAGTCCGCGTGTTGCTCGCCTGGACATGCGAGCACTGCGACGCGACGACGTTCGCCGAGGTCACGTTCGCAGATGGGTGCGTCGGGGACATCCAGGCGATCGACCTCACGCCGGACACGCTCGGGCGGCTTCACTACATCGCCGAGGAGGTGCAGAGCATGCTCGAGGAGATCATGGACGGCTCCATGTACGACGAGCAGGGCGTCCGAGCTGACTGGCTCGAGATCCTCCGCGCTGCGCTCGAGCGCGGCAGGCGATGGGTGCCATCGTGAGACAGCCGCGAGAAGTGAGCGCACGCTCGAGGTGGGCAGGAGCAGGCAGCATGTCTTACAGCTACTTCGCGGGCACGTTTCGATGTCTGGCTGGTGGCCACGAGCACCGTGCGTCGATCACCACGAAGGTCGAGTCCGATCCGGGGGCTGTGCTCGTGGCCGGAGCCGAGCTCCCGGCGGATGTGGCGGACATGGCCATTTCGCATTTCGCCGTCCAGGAGCCTCATGGGGCGCGGACGTTCAACATCCTCGAGAGATGGGATTGCCCCACCTGCGGGAGCGCGGAGTGGATCGAAGTGGTCGTCGAGGACGGTATCGTGCAGGCGTTCGCGACCGTTCCGCTCGATCTGGGGACGTTTCGACGTGCCACCTACGTCTCCGAGGCGATCATTCACGTCTACGAGGACAGGACCGGGGAGTCTCTGTACGTCGGAACCGAGATTCGTCGCGGGTGGCAGGAGCGGTTGATCGCTGCGCTCGAGAACGGCAAGCAGCGATGACCTCGATGAGACTTAGCGTGATC
>JAIOII010000216.1 GCA_019912685.1 Kofleriaceae bacterium | reverse complement strand
TCGTTCCACACCGACACGCCGACGGCGTCGGCGACCACCGGCGGCCCGAACACGTCGACGTCGACGCGCCCGCCGGGGCCCGCGAAGTTGATCGAGTTGGAGAGCAGGTTGCCGAGGACGCGCGCCAGCTTCTCGGGATCGCCGGTGACCGCGACGTCCTCGACCCCGGTGGTGACGCCGAGCCTCACGCCGCGCGCCTTGGCTGCGTCGCGGTAGCGATCGACGACCTCGCCCGTGAGCCGCCCCATCATCACCGGCACGCGGTTGAGCGTGAGCGGCCCGGTCGCCGCGCGCGCCGTGTCGACGAGCTGGTCGATCACGAGGCTCATGCGCGTCGCGGCCTGGCGCGCCATCTCGACGTAGCGCGTCTGCTTGTCGGTGAGCTCGCCCGCGTACCCGGTGAGCACGATGTCGAGCGCGCCCGCCACCGACGTCAGCGGCGTACGCAGCTCGTGCGACATGATCCGCACGAGGTCGCCGTGGCGCTGCGCGAGGTCGCGCGTCGCGCCGAGATCGCGGAGGACGACGACCGCGCCCACGGTCGCCGAGCCCTCCTGGATCGGCGTGACGATCGAGTGGAGGAGCTGCTCGCCGATGCGGATCTCCTCGCGGACCTCGCCGCCCTCGGCGCCCGCGATGAGGTCGAACGGATAGAAGCCGAGCTTCTCGGCCAGGAACCGGGTCGTGATCGCGCCCTCGCCCAGCCCGAGGAACCGGCGCGCCGCCGCGTTGACGAGCACCTCACCCGTGCGGGTATCGGCAACGACCACACCGTCCGCCATGGCCTCGAAGGCACGCGCGAGCTTGGCGCCCTGGGGCACGGCGGCATCCTATCAAACCTGGCGGAAACACGTGGGTGTGCGTACGTGTCGGGGCAGGTAGCGATCGAACCCAAATAGCCGCGGGCGCGCAATTCGTGCACCCTGCCGCCCTGGAAAATTATGACCACGCCGGAACAGGAAGTCTTCGGTCCTTATGTCGTGTACGAGAGGCTGGGCGTCGGGGGGATGGCGACGGTGCACCGGGCGAGGGAGCGCGGCATCGAAGGCTTCGAGCGCATCGTCGCGCTCAAGCGCCTGCTGCCGCACCTCGCGGAGGACGCGACGTTCGTGAAGTCCTTCGTGCGCGAGGCGAAGCTCGCGTCGCTGCTCCAGCACGCGAACATCGTCCAGCTCTACGAGCTCGGCCGCGTCGGCTCGACCTACTACATCTCGATGGAGCACATCGACGGGCGTGACGTGCGGCGGATCCTCACGCAGGCGCGCAAGCTGGCGGCGCCGCCGCCGGTGAACGTCACGCTGTCCTTGCTCGTGCAGCTGTGCGACGCGCTCGAGTACGCGCACGCGCGCACCGACGAGGACGGCCAGCCGCTCGGCCTCGTCCACCGCGACGTGTCGCCGTCGAACCTCCTGGTGACGCGGACCGGGCACCTGAAGGTGATCGACTTCGGGATCGCGAAGGCGCAGTCGGCGCAGCTGCGCACGCAGGACGGCAAGGTGAAGGGCAAGCTCGCGTACATGGCGCCCGAGGCGCTCACCGGCAACGCCGTCGACGCGCGCTCGGACATCTTCTCGGTCGGCGTCATCGCCCACGAGCTGCTCACGGCGCGCACGCTCTTCGGCTCGAAGAGCGAGTTCCAGACCCTCATCAACGTGCAGCGCGGTGACATCGCGCCGCCGTCGACGCTGAACCCGGCGGTGCCGCCGGAGCTCGACGCGATCGTCGCCAGGGCGCTCGCCCGCGATCCGGGCGCGCGCTACGCGTCGGCCGGTCAGATGCGCGACGACCTCCACGGCGTCCGCATCCGCTACCAGATGTCGGCCACGAACCGCGAGGTCGAGGCGTGGTGCAACCAGGCCTTCGACCGGAAGGTGACGGCCGCGGCGGCGGCGCGACCGCACACCAGCAGCGACGACGACGAGGCCGCCGCGATCGCGTGGGGCGGCGCGCCCGATCCGTCGGTGCGATCGGCGGAGGTCGTGCACGAGGTGCCGGATCGAGCGCTCGCCTCGCGGTCGCTGTCGCAGATGACGCTCGACCAGCCGGCGTTCGGGGATTCGATCGTGGCGCCGCGGAAGGGCGGCGGGCTCGCGCGCGTGCTGGCGGCCGCCGGCGTGCTGCTCCTCCTCGGCGGCGCCGGCTTCGTCCTGCTCTCGCGCGGCGGGAGCAAGGCCGCTGCGTCGAGCGTGGCGCGCGCGGTGGGCGAGCCGCAGGCGAACGCGCTGGCGAGCCTCAAGTTCATCGTCGAGCCGTCGGACGCGACGGTGAAGATCGCCGGCATGGCGCCGCACGTCGGCATGCCGTGGAAGGTCGACCTCGATCCCGGCGTCGTGCAGATCAAGGTGAGCCGCGACGGTCACCAGTCGTGGGAGACGTCGGTCGAGCTGTCGGCGGGCGAGGCGCAGACGATCCGCGTCGCGCTCGTCGAGGCGGCCGGCGATCCGAGCCTGGCGACGCTCGAGCTCGGCTCGCAGCCGGCGGGCATGGCGATCGTGCTCGACGGGCAGGACACCGGGCAGCGGACGCCGTGGAAGACGCAGCTGCCGGCGGGCGCGCACACGGTGCAGCTGCGCGACGCGAGCGGGTCGATCGCATGGAAGCACACGTGGACCGTCGAGCCACGCACGCTCTACGAGTTCACGCCGTCGATGGACGCCGCGAAGCAGAAGGAGCGGGTCGCGCGCGAGCGGCTGGCGGCGCGCCCCGAGGCGCCGCGGTCCGATGTGGCACCACCCGCACCTGCCGACGGGACCCCGGCTGCGCCCGAGCCCGAGCCCGAGCC
>JAIOII010000215.1 GCA_019912685.1 Kofleriaceae bacterium | reverse complement strand
GTCGAGCGGCATGAGCGTGCATCGCGCGGTCGCCGAGCTCCGCCTCGGCGAGCTCGAGGGCGGGGTGGGCGGCGACGAGCGCGCGGCGCGGGCGACCGAGGCGCTGCGCGCCGAGGGCATCGTGAACGTCGAGCGCTTCGTGGCGATGCTCTCGCCGCGCTGACCGCGGCCGCTACGGATCGAAGCGATAGCCCGAGCCGCGCACCGTGATGAAGTGCTTCGGCCGCTCGGCGTCGACCTCGAAGCGCTTGCGCAGCTGGCCGACGAAGTTGTCGATCGTGCGCGGCGAGCCGGCGGTCTGGCCCCAGACCTGGGCGAGCAGGCGGTTGCGGGTGAAGACCTGCGACGGGTGGCGGACGAAGAACCAGAGCAGCTCGAACTCGAGGTGCGTGAGCTTCACCGGCTCGCCGCCGCGCGTGACCGTGCGCTGCGCGTTGTCCACGACGACGTCGGCGAAGCGCGCGACCTCGTCCGCGGCCTCGGCCGGCTCCTCCTCGGGCGCCGCCGCGGCGGCCACGGCCTGCGCGCGGCGCAGCACCGCGTCGATCCGCGCGAGCAGCTCGGCGAGGGCGAACGGCTTGGTGACGTAGTCGTCGGCGCCGAGGCGTAGCGCGGCGACCTTGTCGTACTCGCCGTCGCGCGCCGAGAGCACGATCACGGGGACGACGTTGTCGGCCTCGCGCATCGCGCCGAGCACCTCGAGGCCGTTGCGCCGCGGCAGGTTGATGTCGAGCAGCACCAGGTCGTACACCTTGTCGGCGAGCTGCGTGAGCGCGGCGTCGCCGTCGGGCGCGATCGTGGCGTTGTGTCCGGCGAGGCGCAGGTTGAGCGAGAGGCCGGTGGCGATGGCCTCGTCGTCCTCGACGATCAAGATGTCACGGGTGGGTGTGGGTGGCGTCACGATGCGGTGCTTGGGCGGAGAGTGATACGGAATGTGGAGCCTTTCCCCGGCGTCGACTCGGCGACGTCCACGGTGCCGCGGTGCGCGCGGACGATCGCGCGCACGATCGCGAGCCCCAGGCCGACGCCTGGTGCTCTGCGGTCGATCGCGGCCTTGCCTCGGGTGAAGCCCTCGAAGAGCTCGCGCCGTTCGTTCGGCTCGAGCCCGATGCCGTTGTCCTCGACGAGGATCTCGACGCGCCGCTTGTTGGTGCGGGCGCGCAGCGTGATGCGCTTGTCGTCGCCGGTGTACTTCCACGAGTTGACCAGGAGGTTGACGACCGCGCGCGTGAGCGTGTCGCGATCGCCCACGACCATGAGCCCGGGCTCGAGGTCGAGCGCGATCGGCGTCGGCCGGGAGAGCGTGGCGGCGTCGAACGCGGCGATCGCCTCGGCGGCGAGCTCGGAGACCGGCAGCGGCTGCATGTCGAAGGCGTGGCGCCCGGCCTGGATGCGCGACAGGTCGAGCGTGCGCACCAGCAGGTTCTCGAGGCGCGAGACCTCGCGCGAGAGCAGCGCGATCACCTGCCGCCGCTCCTCCTCGCCGAGACGGCCGTCGGCGAGCGACTCCATGAGCAGGCGGATCGACGTGAGCGGCGTGCGCAGCTCGTGCGACACCGAGGAGAAGAAGTCGTTCTGCAGGCGGGCGAGCGACGCGCCCTTGCCGACGAAGATCGAGCCGAGGATGTAGCCGGTGACCGCGGTGGTGGTGAACGCGAGCACGAGCACGCCGATCGCGATCGACACCGTCGACGAGCCGGTCGCCAGCATGATGACGCCGAGCGCGGTGAGCAGGATCGTCGGCACCAGCACCGCGAGCATCAGCACGAGCTGGGCGCGCCGGAGCTGGATGATGGCAGGCGGGAACCGCACGGTCCTCGCCACTATGCCCCGTGGACCGGAATCAGTCCATCGGGGCAGCGGCGCCGGCGAGGGTCTGGTCGATGACCTGCGACGGGACGGCCAGGGCCTCCGCGATCCGCGTCATCTCGGCGTACTCCTCGTCGGCGACGTGGCCGTCCGCGCCCGCGATCACGGTCAGGTGCTGGATCAGCTGGGCGCGGCGCGCCAGCGACGCCCCCGCCAGGTCGGCGAGCACCTTGTCGAGCTCGGCGCGGATCGCCGCCAGATCCTCGGGCGCCCGGGCCTGCTTCGGCCCGAGCAGCGCGCGCAAGGCCGACAGCTCGGCGTCCGAGACGCCCTGGTGGGCGGCGGCGACCGAGACGCCGGCGCAGTAGAGCGCGCGGCGCATCTTGTCGGCCTCGTCGCCCTTGTCCTCGAGGTAGCTCGGCTCCATGAGCGCCAGGTCGCGCTCGACGACGTGCTCGACGTCCTCGAGCGAGAGGGCGCCGCCACCGAGGCCCATGCGCTCGCGGAACGGCTGGCTCTTGCCGAACGCGAGCAGCGCCCGCACCCGCACCGGCGTGTACGGGTGGGTCGAGAAGCAGTCGAGCGTGTCGTCGTCGTCGCGCACCTCGTGCGCGGCCGACGGCGCCGACGCCAGCGACTCGACCTGGGACGCGAACGCCTCGAGGTCGGTCTGGATGACGGGGCGCGACAGCCCGCTCGTCATCTTGAAGAACGCGGTGGCCGCGACCTCGGCGTCGCCGGCGCAGAGGAGGCCGGCGCGATCGGCCGACACCTCGGCGGCGCGGCACCACACGAAGAGGCGGAGCTGCACCGCGCGCGACACGAGCGTGCCGCCGATGTCCTCGATCGTCGCGGTGATCGGCATCGGGATGCCGAGGTGATCGAAGAGCGCGTGCCCGAGCTCGTGCCCGAGCACGAAGCGCAGCTCGGCCGGCGAGAACTCCTCCAGCAGCCGCGACGAGAGGCCGAGGAGCAAGGGGCCGGAGCGGCCCTTCGACATCCACGCCGAGTACACCGGCTTGGGCTCGAGGAAGACCTCGATCGGCTGCTCGACGCCGAGCGCGGCGCGGCAGTCGGCGAGCGCCTCGGACACCGCCGGCGCCATCCGCTTGTTGAGGCGGATCGCCTCGGCCAGGAGGCTGCGCCGGTGGCGGAAGCCCCAGCCCGAGGCGCGGTGCTCGAACTTCTCGAGCGCCTTCCTGACGCCGCGATCCGCGCCGAGCTCCTCGCGCAGCTCGCGGTCGCGGCGCGCTTGCACGCCGCGCGCGTCTCGATGGCCGGGCGCGCCGGTCATCGCTACTTCGCGTACTTGAGGGCGAGGACCTCGATCGCCTTCTGGGCGAGCGCGTCGTCGATCCCGAGGATGCGCTGCATCGCCTCGAGCAGCTCCTCCTCGGCCTCGTCGACGTCACCGCTCGACATCGCGATGTCGGCGGCGAGGATGAACGCCTTCTTCTTGACGGCCTCGCTGGAGATGTCGCTGAGCGCCTTGACCGCGTCCTGCGGCGTCTGGAACTTGGCGCGCAGCTTCTTGGCCTCGCCGAGCTGCTTGTCGAAGTCCGCGTCCTTGAACTCGGGCAGCGTGTTGATGAAGCCTTCGAGCGTCGCGATCTCCGAGCCCTCCATGTAGCCGTCGACGGACGACATGAGCATCATCGCGTGCAGGAGGAGGACGTCGTCCGTTGCCTTCTTGGCGGGCGCGCCGCCGAAAAACTTACCGAGCAGACCCATGCGATTCCCCTTGTTGGTCTGCGCAGGAGGTTCGGATCGGTCGTGAGCGCGCGTCAACCGACCTTGCGGGCAATCGACCCGGCGGCGGGAGTGGCGCCCCCGAGGGTCGCGCGCAGCGTGTCGTACGGGCCGGCGGCCAATCCGGCGGATTCGTCACGCGGCCGCGCCTCGGGCTTCACGCCGCTGCGGGCGAGCGTGAACTCGACGGCGCGCACGCGCTCCTGCATCGAGACGCTCTCGACCGGCAGGTACGCGACCTCGTGCATCTCGAGGAGCAGCTTGATCATGCCGTCGATGCGCAGCACGGACTCCCACGAGACGCCGGCGCGCACGCCGTCCTCCTTGAGGAGGTCGCGGTGCGGGCGGAGGAAGAAGACGGTGCCGTCGGCGACCCACTTCATGTAGTCGCGGAAGCGCTGATCGCCCATGAGCCTGGCGACGACGGTCGTGTGCTCCGCCGCATAGGCGAGGTTGTCGAAGGCGCGGTCGGAGACGAACGCGCCCTGGTGGAGGCGCTCGATCGCGACCTGACGGGCGAAGACGCGGTCCTGGTACTCGGCGACCAGATCCATGTCGGTGCGCAGGGCGTCGAGGGAGCTCTCCATCTCGGCCAGGACGGCGCGCGCGACCTCGGTGATCATCGGCAGGCCGTAGCGGCGGCTGACCCAGCGGCAGAGGGTGGTCTTGCCGGTGGCATGACTCCCCACGAAGTAGATGCGCATGGCGAAGAGTTACGTGATCGGCCTGACACCCGCGCCCGCGCTCGCGCCCGTCCGGGCGCGGAAGGCCGCGACGAGCATCAGCCCCACGCCGACGACGAGCCACACGTCCGCCACGTTGAACACCGGCCAGCGCTCGACGTGGACGAAGTCGACGACGTAGCCCCGCGCCAGGCGATCGATGAGGTTCCCCGCGGCGCCGCCGGCGATGAAGAGGAGCGCGATCGTCTCGGCGTCGCGGCGCCCGCGCCGGCGCCAGAGCGCGACGCCGAGGAAGCCCATCGCGGCGACGCCGATCGTGAAGATGATCGGCTTGCGCGTCGAGGCCGGCAGGAAGCGCTCGTTGTTGAAGGCGACGCCATGGTTCTGGTGGTACTCGAGCGCGACGGCGCCGCGGATGATCGGCTGCGCCGGCTCGTCGCGCAGCCGCGTCTCGGCCGCGTACTTCGTCGCGTGGTCGCACCCGACGAGGAAGAGCAGGGCGGCGACGACGAGCACGGTCCAGAGGCGGATGCGCATGCGAGAGGATACCGCCCCGGCGGCCGCCGGCATTCCGGCGGCGACGGGCGTCACGTACGATGGCGGCCATGAACGCCGCCGAGCTGCCGCGCGCCAGCATCTCGTTCCCGACGCGGTACCGGTTCGGCTGGGGGCGGCGCAGCGAGCTCGGCGGCGAGCTGAAGGTCGCCGGCATCGCGAAGGCGCTGGTCGTCACCGATGCCGTCGTCGCGGCGCAGCCGTGGTTCGCGCCGATGATCGACGCGGCGGGCAGCGCGATCGCCGGCGTGTTCACCGCGATCTCGACCAACCCGACCGAGGCGGAGGCGCTCGCCGGGCTCGCGCGCTATCGCGAGCTCGGCGCGTCCGGCGTGTGCGCGGTCGGCGGCGGCGCCGCGATGGACGCCGGCAAGGTGATCG
>JAIOII010000214.1 GCA_019912685.1 Kofleriaceae bacterium | reverse complement strand
GCGCGCGTCGTACGCCGCGAGCTGCGTGCGCGCGAAGTAGTCGTCGAGCTTCGCCTGGACCGCGGCGAGCGCGTCGGCGGCCGCGCCGGTCGCGTCGCCCAGCGCGAGGTGCGGCGCGCCGTCGGCGATCCACGCCGCGAGCTTGTCGATGTCGGCGAAGAACGCGTCGGTCTTGGCCTGATCGATGCCGGGTTTGCCGCTGCGATCGGGGACCGAGCCGGCGCCGGCGATGGCCTCCTCGATCGCCTGCTTCACGTCCGCGTCCTCGGCGGTCTCCGGGATGATCACGCCGTCCCCGTTGAAGCGGGTCGTGGCGAACGCGTCGACGACGCCGGTGACCTCGGCGAGCGAGATCGAGGTCGCGTCCTTCTTGCCGAGGTCGGCGAGGATGCGCTTGGCGGCGCCGAGCACGGCCGGATCCTTGATCGCCGACAGGGCGAGCGAGTCACCGCCCTTCAGCACGTCGTCGGCGGACTTCCAGGTCGCGCCGATCCACTTGACGGTATCGACGATGTCCGGAACACGGACACGTCCGTCCTTGTCGTGATCGAGGAGCTCGAGGGTCCGCGGATCGACGTCGATGCCCGTCGACGGGATCGCCAGGGCGACCCACAGCTTCTGATCGAGCTCGGGCAGGGCGAGCAGGTCGGCGCCGTTGCGCAGGCTGACCTGGTCCACGCCCCCCGCGCGGAAGAAATGCCATTTGTGCGACATGTGCGGGCGCACTTTAGCCCTTCACGGGCGTGTCTGCTGGCCGAAGCGAGGGTCAAGGAGACACGAACCATGAAGGCACGCATCGTCCTGTCGCTCGCCCTGCTCGGTGCATGTGCCACCGAGTCCGACACCTACACCGACACCGACCTCGAGGAGGCCCTGGTCGGCACGGGCGGGGCCGCCTATGTCGAGCAGCCGACGCTGACCGACCTCTTCGTTCCGGAGTGCGGCAACGGGAGGCTGGCGACGCCGGATGCCCAGCAGATCGAGCTGCGCTGGCTCGCGACCTCGTGCTCGGGCTCGAACGAGCTGATCTTCCGGATCCAGGGGCAGGAGATCGTGCGGACGATCGCCGGCTCGCCGTGCACCTGCCTGCCGGGCGTCCGCAGCGTGCGCGTCACCGACCCCGAGGTCCTGAAGATGATCTACGGCGCCGTCGACTTCGAGGTCGCCACGCCGGGCGTGACGCTCCTCGCGTGGGCCGAGGTCTCGGTCCTCGACCAGTACGGCGAGCAGGTCATCACCGTGTTCGACCAGGACGGCACCAGCTCGTCGCCCGACATCGCCGAGAACCTCTGCCTCGCCGGCTCGCTCGAAGGCGGCGGCGGCAAGGTGCGCGTCGTGTTCGGCGAGCAGTGCGACGACGGCAACAACGTCGACGGCGACGGCTGCAGCGCGACCTGCCAGAAGGAGTAGCGCGAGCTGCTACGTGCGCCGCGCTCGATCGCGCGGCCGCCAGTCGTCGACCGCGTCGCGCGGGTGCATGGGCCCGTCGAACGCGAGCCGGTACGCGGCGTCGAAGTCGGTGACGCCGCGCGTGCGTACGAAGATCGTCTTGCGGTTGTAAGGCAAGAAGAAGAGCAGGAACGGGAAGAAGTTCTTCACCACGACGACGTCGGCCTTCCAGATGTCCAGGCCGACGTCGGTGTAGAACGACGGCTTCATCACCATCGCCGGGCCCTCGGTGATGACGAGGCGGAGGTGGTCGACGGCGAGGACCACCACGCGGAGGAAGCCGACGAGCTGGTGCTTGCTGACCACGGTGCCGCGCACCGGCAGCGGCGTGCTCGACGCCGGGTCGAGCTTGCCGCCGACCGCGAGGCGGACCTCGTCGCCGGGCGCGTGGGGCCAGAGCTCCGCGATCGCCTCCGGATCGCGGACGGCGGCGTAGGTGACGAGATCGCCGCCCTCCTCGAGGAGCGCCCGCAGGAGGTGGGTGGAGTCGCCGGGCGCGCCCGCGGTGACCACGTCGGAGGCGTCGGCCATGGTGACGACGCCGAGCTTGCGGCGAACGCGCGCCCTGCGGGCCTGGGCGATCGCGTCGGCCGGGGCGGCGAAGGTCGGCGGCTGCTCGTGGCGTCGCTCCCAGCACATCTGGGCGAGCTCCTCGGCGAGCCGGTCGGCGGCCGCGGCGTCGTCGTTGGTGTGGACGATCGTCGACCACCCGAGCGCCGGATCGTCGTTCCACGGGTGGACCATGAACGTCGACGCCGCGACGCACTCGCCCTTGCGCTCGGCGGCGCGCATGCGGCGGAACACGGCGCGCATCGGCGGCAGGAAGTCGATCGTGCGGCCGCCGCCGAGCAAGAGCGGCAGCGAGCGCCACGCCGTCGCCGGCCGCAGCGTGCCGGCGGTGATGCCGGCGAGGAGCTCGGCGGCCTTGCGGCCGACGCGCGGGTGATCGCGGTGCGGGTTGGTGCCGTACGCGACGATGGCGTCGGCGGCGGCGACGCGCT
>JAIOII010000213.1 GCA_019912685.1 Kofleriaceae bacterium | reverse complement strand
GCCTCGGCGGCATCGGCGCCGCGGCCAACCAGGTGGCGGCGCCGGGCAGCGGCGACATCGACGGCACCGGCGGCGGCGGCGGCGCGGCCGGCATCATCCGCATCAACACCGTGACGCCGCTGCTCCTGCCGAGCGGTGTCGTCGTCAGCCCGGCCGCGTCGATGGGCGAGCCGGCGCGCGAGTGACGCGCTACTTCTTGTCCGCCACCGGCGGCGGCGGCGGCTCGACGAGCTCGAGCACGTCCTGCTGCGGCACGGTGAAGCTCCGCCCGGTGAGCAGATCCTTCACGCTCAGGCGCGCCGGCGGCGGCAGCGCCATCAGCCCCTTCTTGTTCGACCGCCCGAACGAGCCGGCGAGCGAGCGATAGTTGCCGGCGCCGGCGTCGCCGAAGCCGCTGAAGCCACCGCCACCGCCGAAGCTCTTGATGCGGGTCGCGAACGCCGCCGACAGCTTGCCGTCCGCGGCCGGCAGCGCGACGAACATCGGCCAGCCGACGCTCGGCAGGGTCAGGAGCCGCCTGGTCCCGCTCGGCGCCTCGACGCCGGTGGGCACGAAGGCCGCGTCGGCCTTGCCGACGGTGATCATGGTGACCGCCGAGCGCGCGTCGGCCGCCTCGGTGATGCTGGCGAAGTAGGAGGTTTCGACCTCGCCGGAGAGGAGCGCGTTGGTGACGAACGCCTGCGCCTTGGCGCCGGTCGACGGGATCGCGACCCGCGCGCCGCGCAGATCGCGGATGCTGCCGATCGACGACTTCGCGACGAGCTGCCACGACGCGCTGCCGCTGCCGCCGCGCAGCGCGGCGGCGAGGATGGTGTAGGGCAGGCCGTTCGCCGCCGCGTACGGCGCGTCGACGATCGCGAACTGGATCTCGCCCTTCCTGGCGGCGGCCGAGAACGCGCTGGCGCTCGCGTACACCTTGCCGTTCACCTTGGCGCCGCCGGCCGCGCCGGCCAGGTGATCGGCGACCGCGTTCACGAAGCTCACCCGATCGCCCGAGCCCTCGAACGGCGCCGTCGGGGCGAACAGCCCGATCGTGATGTCCTCGGCGGCGGCGACCGACGGCAGCGCGCACGCGAGCGCGCACGCGGCAACGGCGAGCAGGCGGCTGGCGCTCATGGCGCTCATGGGGACCCCCAGAAGCGTTCCTTGGCCTCGATCCAGTCCCTGAGCGGGCCGTGGCGCGCGCCTGCCGCCGCGGCGGCCTTCCAGGTGGCGAGCGCCTTGAGCGGCTCCCCGTCCTTCTCGTACGCGATGCCGAGGTTGATGCGCGCCTCGGGCACCTCGCCGACGAGCCCGCTCAGCACGTTGATCGCCTCCTGGACCTTGCCCGACGCGAGCGAGATCACGGCGAGGTTGTGCGCGAGCTCGGGGCTGCGCCGGTCGTGCACGCGCGCCATCGCGAGGAAGCTCGCGGCCGCCTTCGTGTTGCCGCCGGCGTACGCCTCGGCGGCGGCGCGCAGCGCGATGTCACCGGCGGCCTGCCGCACGAGCGGCTCGGCGACCCCGGTCGCCCGCCGGCGCAGCGCCTCGAGCCGGTCCATCGCCTTGCGCGCCCGGCGCAGCGACGCGCCTTCGTTCCAGGCGATCAGGATCGGCACGCCGAGATCGTCGGCCGGCGCGACGAACTGGCACTTCGCCTTCGCGCGCTCGAGCCCGCGCAGGATCTCGAGGGCCAGCTCGCGCTGCGCCGCGCCGGTCGCCGCGAGCGCCAGGTCACAGCGCAGGTGGGTGAGCGCCTCGCCGTCGGCCGACTTCTCGACGCCGCGGAGGATGCGCACCGCGATCGAGAACCGACCGCTGCGCATCGCCTCGGTCGCCGCCAGCCGTGCGGTCGTCAGCCGGATCGCCTCGAGCTCCTTCTTCTGCGCGCCGGGCGCGAGGGCGATCGCCTGGTCGAGCGCGTCGACCGCCTCCTCGCCGCGACCCGCCGCCAGCTCGGAGTTGGCCAGGTCGCGCAGGACGACCACCGCGCGCGCGTCCTTGCCGTACATCTTCACCGAGCGCGTGAACGTGAGGCGCGCCTCGTCGTACTTCTTGTCGCCGTGGTACGCGCGGGCGAGGAGGTGGAGCGTCGGCGCGTCCTCGGCGCCCTTCTTGAGGGCGCTGATGGCGCGGTCGGTGTCGCCGCGCGCGACCAGCACGGCGCCGAGGTTGCGCGCCGTGAGCGCGCCGCCGCCGGCCGCCTCCGCCTGGTGGAGCAGGCGCAGCGCGTCGTCGAGGTCCTTCTTCTTCACCGCCGCCACGGCGAGCGTGTTGAGCGCGTCGACCAGCACCCGCGCGGCGCGCGGCTCGCCGCCGGAGAGGGCGCGATCGAGGTGGGGCACGGCCGCGGCGTTCTCGCCGAGGTAGTAGAGCGCCGTGCCGAGGAGGAACTCGCCGGTGGCGTTGCCCCCGTGGGTCTTCATCCACGGCGCGATGTGGTCGCGCAGCGGCTGCGCCTGCTTGAGGGCGAGCAGCGCCTCGCCGTACTCGAGCGTCCAGTCGTCCTCGAAGTTGCGCGGCGGACCGGCGGCGCGCAGGCGCTCGGCGGCGGCGGCGGGCTTGCCGAGCATGCGCTCGGTGCGCGCGAGCTTGAACGCGATCACCGCGTCGCCCGGCTCCTTCTCGGCCGCGCGCTGGAACGCGACCTCGGCTTCCTTCCAGTTGCGCTGCGCGATGCGCACGTCGCCGAGGAGCGCCCAGCCGAGCACCGAATCGGGCATCGCCTTGCGGTAGCGCTCGGCCCGCGCCAGCGCCTCGTCGACGCGGTTGAGGAGGAGCGCGCAGCGGCCGCGCACGAGCGAGACCTCGGCGTACTTGGCCTCGAGATCGGCGATGCCGTCGAGCACGGGCATCGCCTTCTTGCAGCTCAGCGCCGCCGTCGACCACGCGACGCCGAGGCGCGCCATCTCGTCCTGCTTGTCGACGGCGAGCACCTGCTGGTAGAGGGCGATCGCGCGCTTGGCGTCACCGCTGCGCAAGGTCGCGCCCGCGTGATCGCGGCGATGGATCACGTCCTCGCCGGCGAGCGCCTTGGGCCGGTGCGCGAAGTACGCGTCGAACGCGTTGGCCGACGCGCCCCACTCCGCCTGCCGGGCGTACTGGTGGCCGAGCACGACCTGCGCGTCGTAGCGCCTGGGATCCGCCGTCACCATCTTCTCGAGCAGCGGCACGCCTTCGCCGGCGCGGCCCGCCTGCACGAGCTGGATGCCGAGCGCGGTCAGGACGCCGGCGTTGTCGGGCGCGAGCTTGCGCGCGCGCTCGAGCAGGGCGACCGCCGCCGGGTGCTCGCCGGCGATGCCGTGGATCGACGCGCGCAGGATGTACAGATCGATGCGGCGCGGCGACACCCGCAGCGCCTTGTCGAGCAGGCCGCCGGCGCGCCCGTAGTCCTTCTTGCCGAGCGCGCGCTTGGCCTCCTCGACCAGGAGCTGGCTCTCCTCGTCCTGGTCGCGCTGCGCGACCGCGGCCGGCGGCGCGACCGCGATCATCATGGCGGCCGCGAGCGCAGCCGCCACCCCCCGCTTGCTCCAGTTCATGCCGCCGCTCCTCGCTTGAGAGTCGTACGCCGCAGCCGCGAGCTGCCGCTCGAGGTCGCCGAGCCGGTGTACTGCACCACGACCAGCGTGATGTCGTCGTCGACCGGCTGCGTGCCGCCGAAGACGTTGACCTCGGTGACGATGCGCTCGCACAGCGCGCGCACGTCGTGCGTGCCGCGCGTCGCTTCCT
Organism: Kofleriaceae bacterium; assembly: GCA_019912685.1. Taxonomy (GTDB): domain Bacteria; phylum Myxococcota_A; class Polyangia; order Haliangiales; family Haliangiaceae; genus UBA2376. The sequence continues at coordinate 6,751 of JAIOII010000213.1, read as the reverse complement.
CGACGAGGGTCTTGCGCAGCCGCTTCTCGCCGAAGCGCGTGCCCTGGCTCGAGACGCGGTCGGTGAGGCCGTCGGAGGTGAGCACCATGAAGTCGCCGCCGCCGAGCTGGTACTGGCCCTCGGCGATGTGCGGGCGGTTGGAGCCGAGCGGGTTCGACCGCACCGGCAGCACCTCGAGGCCCGGGTTGGCGCCCTTCACGTCGCAGATGACGTACGGGAAGGTGTGGCCGGCGTTGGCGTAGTGCACGACGCCGTCGGGGCCGAGGATCATCGCGAAGCAGGTCATGAGCAGGCGCTTGCCGCCGACGTCGCGGATCGCGCGATCGATCGCCTGCAGCACGAGCGCCGGCGTGATCGTCCCGGTGTCGAGGAAGGCGAGCGACTCGACCGCGCCGCGGCCCGTCGCCGCGATCATCGCGCTCGGCATGCCGTGACCGGTCACGTCGCCGACGACGAGCAGGAGCCGTCCGTCGGGCAGCTGGCGGTAGCTCCACCAGTCGCCGCCGCACGCCGACGCCATCTCGCAGCGGCCCATGAGCCGGAAGTCGCCGACCGTCACCATCTCCGGCGGCGGCGTCATGAGGCCCTGGATGCTGCGCGCGACCTCGAGCTCGCGCTCGAGCCCGGCCTTGCGCTGGATCTCCTCGACCAGCTGGCCGAGGCTCTCGGCCATCGTGTTGAAGCTCTCGCCCAGCTCGCCGATCTCGTCGCTGCGGTCGACGGCGACGCGCCGGCCGAAGTCGCCACCGGCGATGTGACGCGCCTGCTCGGACAGCGCGCGCAAGGGACGCGAGATGCGCATCGCCTGCCAGCCGCCGAGGAGCAGCGCGACCGTGAGCAGGAGCGCGGCGAAGATCAGCTGGCGCTGCGCCGACGCGCGCTGGCGCGCGCGGCCGTCGGCGATCGCCTCGGCCTTGGCCTTCTCCATCGCCGACGTGTCGAACGCGAGGCGCACCATGCCGACGCGCACCTCCTTGCCCGCGGAGTCGGCGAGGTACACGGGCGTGCCGAGCAAGAGCCGCGACTCGTCCGACGGATCGGGCATCGACTCGACGGTGCCGGCGGCGGCGCCCGCGAGCTTCCTGGTGAGCTCGTCCTCGAGCTGCGCGCCCTGCTTCACCGGCGCGGTCTCGCTGGCCGCGGCGACCGAGCCGCTGTCCTCGACCAGCGCGATCCAGACGACGTTCTTGTTCTCGGCCGTGACCCGGCGCGCGGTCTCCTCGAGGCGTGTGTAGTCGCTCGTGGCGAGCAGCGAGGCGGCGCTCGCCGACGTGTTGCGCGTCAGGAGCTCCGACTCGCGCTTGATCGCCTGCTCGAGGTCCTTGCGGCGCGCGTCACCCGAGGCGCTCGCGAGCTCGCTCAGCGTGGACAGGCCGTACCACGCGCTCGATCCCACGGCGGCCGCGATGAGCAGAACGGTCCCCAGGATGAGCTTGGTGCCGAGCGATAGACCGGCTCTTCGCGCCATGACTCTGCGAATTCCCCTCCCCGAATCTCGGGGCCGGATCAGTCTAACGACGCGGGCGCTGAACGCAAAGCGCGGACGTCACCCAAACGGGTTGACCTCGTCGCGCCCCGGATCGCATCATGGACGGTGCGGCTCGACGGGGTGCATGAGCCGCTCTCGTAGATTTGGGGGTCCCGTGCGCGTTTCGGTCCCGGTGGTCGCAAGCAGTGCGATCGCGCTCATGCTCGTTTCATCCACGTCGGCGCTCGCCGACGACCCCGCCATTCCGATCCGCGAGCTGCCGCCGTATCCGGATGTCGAGACCACCGCGCGCGTCTCGGAGGTGAGCGTCTACGGCGCGAGCCAGTCGGAAGAGGAGACCGTCGTCGGCGCCGCCAAGCGCGAGCAGTCGCTCGGCACCGTGGCCTCGGCGGTCACCGTGCTCACCAGCGACCACCTCCGGCGCTACGGCTATCGCTCGCTCGCGGAGGCGCTGCGCGGCGCGGCCGGCGTGTTCGTCGTCGACGACCGCCAGATCGAGCGCATCGGCGTGCGCGGCGTGCAGCTCCTCGGCGACGCCAACACGCGCATCCTCGTCCTGATCGATGGGACCCCCCTGAACGAGCCGTGGGCGCAGTTCGTCGATGGCTCGACCGCGCTGCCGGTGAGCCTCGACGACGTCGCGCGCATCGAGATCATCCGCGGCCCGGTCTCGTCGATCTACGGCACCAACGCCTTCTTCGGCATCATCAACATCGTCACCCTCGAGGCCGACAAGTCACCCCGTGCGTACGGGCGCACCACGGTCGACAGCTACGGGACCGCCGGCGGCAACGCCGGGTTCAACACCGGCACCCTCAACCGCCAGCTCCGCGGCACCGTGTCGTTCAAGCAGCGCGCAGGTGAGAGCCTCACTTATCCCGACCTCCCGATGACGACCGACCAGACCAGCGCGGACGGCGGGCGTGCGCTCTTCGGTTCGCTCGCGGTCAACTTCGATCGCCTGTTCTTCCAGGCGCGCGCCTACGAGCGCACGCGCGAGCTCCCCGGCGCGCCGTACGACAGCGCGATCGGCAGCGACGAGAACACCAACCGCGATCGCCACGTCCTCGCCGAGCTCGGCTACACCCGCGACGTCACCGAGAAGGTGACGGTCGGCGCGCGCGTCTACGGCAACCGCTACACGTACACCAACAACCTCGTGCGCATGGCCGGTCCGTTCGACACCGAGGCCAGCGCGCAGTGGTACGGCGGCGAGATCCGCGTCCTCGCCGATCTCCTCGAGAAGAAGAACCTGCTCTCGATCACGACCGGCGCGTCGTACGAGGCGACGACCACGGAGTCGACGGCCTCGACCAAGCCGAATCCGATCGAGACCGACTTCAGCATCGCCGGCGTGTACCTCGAGACGTCGAGCGAGCCGCTGCCGTGGATCGCCGCGACGGTCGGCGCGCGCTTCGACCGCAACTCCGAGTTCACCAACGAGCTGTCGCCGCGCGCCGCGCTCTTCCTGCGCAAGGGTGACGCGTACGGCGCCAAGCTGCTCTACGCCCAGGGCTTCCGCAACCCGAGCATCTTCGAGGCGTACTACGACGACGACGCGCGCTTCTCGCCGGTGCTCGACGGCGACGATCGCACGCAGCTCCGGCCCGAGACGATCACCGCGTACGAGGTGGTCCTCTACGGCCGGCCGTTCACCGGCGTGAAGCTGCGCGTCTCGGCGTGGGAGTGGCGCCTCGCCGACCTGCTCAAGCGCCAGGAGTTCTTCGACCCCGCGACCAACGAGCCGCGCTTCCGCTACCAGAACAGCGGCCCGCTCGTCTCGCGCGGCACCGAGGTCGAGGCGTCGTACCGCGATCTCGCCGGACGCTCGGCGTACCTGAACGGCGCGCTCGCGTTCACCGGGCGCAACTGCCTCGAGTCCGACGGCTTCGACAACCTGCTCCTCGACGTGGAGGAGGGCAACTGCGACGCGCGGCAGAACGCGCCGACCGTCACCGCGCAGCTCGGCGTCTCGTCGCAGCTCATCGCCGATCTCTTCCACGTCTCGGGCGAGCTCACGTACCTGAGCGAGCGCGGCACGCAGGACGAGGACGAGACGGTGCCGGCGCACGTCGGCGCCAACGTGGTCGTCTACCTGCCCGACGTGAACGGGTTCGACATCACCGTCGGCGCGCGCAACCTCGTCGCGCGCGAGGAAGTCCCGGCCCAGTCCGACTACAACCGCACGATGCCGCGAGTCGAGGTGCTGCGCGTCCCGGGGCCGGGACGCGAGGTCTTCGCCCGCGCGGGGTACAGGTTCTGATGCCGAGCTCGACGCGAGACCCGCACCCGATCCTCGTCGTCCATCCCGACCGCAAGACGCAGCGGACCGTGCACCGGATCGTCGGCGGCACGTTCCGGCCGGTCGTGCTCGTCGACGACCTCGCCAACGCGGCGGTGCGCGTGCGCGAGACGCCGCCCTTCCTCATCATCGTCGACCACCAGATGGTGCGGACCGACGAGGGCCGCAAGCTGCTCGCCGACCGCAGCATCCCCTGCCTCGTCCTGATGCAGGACTCCGAGCTCGACGACCTCGGCCCGCTGCTCGAGGGCGGCGCGCTCTCGTACCTGCTCGCCAACCCGATGCCGCTCCTCGCCGAGGAGCTCTCGATCACGGTGCAGAAGCTCACGCGCCGCGACATCTTCGGGCTCGAGAAGTACCTGACGTGGGGCATCGAGATCCGCGAGCTCACGCTCACCGACGCCGACCAGCGCCGCGGCCTCGTCGACGAGATGGGCGAGGACGTGCAGCGCGCCGGGCTCGGCCCGCGCGCGCTCGCCGCCACGCTCATCGCCGACGAGCTCCTGTCGAACGCGGTGTTCAACGCGCCGGTCGACGACTCGGGCACGCACACGCACTCGGGCGATGACCGCTCGGGCTCCCGCCCGCTCGCCGAGCGCGACGTGGTGACGCTGCGCTACGCGTGCGACGCGCGCTACCTCGCGATCGAGGTCGAGGACCACTACGGCTCCCTCGATCGCCGCACGATCCTCCGCTGCCTCACCAAGGCGACCAACCGGGCGCGCGACAAGGTGTCGATGGGCACGCGCGGCGCCGGCATCGGCCTCGCCACGGTCTACGGCAGCTGCAACCACCTCGTGTTCAACCTCGAGCCGGGACGGCGGACGCAGGTGATCGCCCTCGTCGACGTCCGCTTCCGTCCCGCCGAGCTGGGCAACGCGGTGTGCTCGTTCGGAATCTTCAGCACCGAGGAGCGACGTCCATGAGCAGTGCCTCCGCCTCCCCCAAGGTCCGCACCCGCGCCGCGGTGTCGTCGACGCCGGCCGGCGATCTGTTGACGATCGGCGGCGACATCGACGACAGCACGTCGCTCGCCCCGTTCGTCGCGCAGCTCAAGCGCAGCCCGATCATCGATCTCGGCGACGTCACCTTCATCAACTCGGTGGGCGTGCGCGAGTGGATCACGCTGCTCGGCGAGCTGGCGCAGCGCGGGCTGCGCGTGACCTTGCGCAACGTCTCCGAGCCGATGGTGCGCCAGATGACGATGGTCCTCGAGGCGCGCGGCGACGCGGCGGTCGAGTCGTTCTATGCCCCGTACGCCTGCGACTCGTGCGGCGACGAGCGCGCGCTCCTCCTCCAGGTCGACCAGCACAAGGACGCCCTGGAGGCCCACAAGCCTCCCCCGCTCCCGTGCCCGTCGTGTGGGTCCGAAGCGGATTTCGACGAGTTCCCCAACCGGTATCTGTCGTTTCTCAGCTGAGGTCTCGAGCCTATGACGAAAGGAGCTTCCATGAGGGCATTGGCGAACGTGGTGGGTGCGATCGGGGTGTGCGTCGCGATCGGGTGTGGCGGCGACGACGGTCCTTCGGGACCGGTCAAGGTCGGCCTGCTCGCGCCGAAGACGGGCGCGCTGATGGAGGTCGGCGAGTCCTTCGAGCGCGTCGCGATCGTCGCGGTCGACAGCATCAACGCGAAGGGCGGCATCGGCGGCCGCGATCTCGAGCTCATCGTGGAGGACACGGAGACGAACGCCGACACCGCCGGCGCCAAGCTGCAGGGCCTCATCGATCAGGGCGTGGTCGCGGTGGTCGGCCCGGCGACCTCGGGCGAGGTGACCAACGCGTGGCCCGTGGCGCGCGACAACCGCGTGCCCATCATCTCACCCAGCTCGACGGCGCCCTCGCTCTCGCGGCCGGCGCCCACGGGGCCCGACGACGACGGCTACATGTTCCGCAACGTGCCCGACGACGAGATCCAGGGCATCGCGATGGCGTACTACCTGAAGACGTTGCGCACCCCGCAGGTGTCGAACGTCGCCGTGCTCTTCGAGAACTCGCCGTACGGCATCGGCCTCAAGAACGCGTTCAAGACCTCGTTCGAGGATCTCACCGGCGTCGTCGCGCTCGAGGTCCCCTTCGAGCAGAACCTCGTCGACGCCGCGGCGGCGACGCCGGCGATCGACTCGCTCGTGAACGCGAGCCCGCAGCCGGAGATGGTCGTGCTCATCGCGCTCGAGCAGGACGCGGTGAAGCTGGTCTCGGCGTGGGACAACAGCGGCTCGCCGCGCATCGCCGACATGCAGTGGTTCATGACCGACGGCGCGCGCTCGGGCGGTTTCCTCAGCGCGGCGCCCATGTCGCTCCGCGGGATGTGCGGCACGGCGCCGACCTTTCCGGTCAACGGCCTCGCCTACACCGAGCTGCAGACCGCGTACGAGGCTTCGTACGACGACTCGATCGACGCGCAGGTCTTCGCGCCCAACGTCTGGGACGGCTTCCACCTGCTCGCCGCGGCGATGGTCCACCAGTCGGTCAACCACTCGGGCGAGGACCTCGGCGGCGCCAACCTGCGCGACGCGATCACGACGGTCTCCCGCGACGGCCAGACGTTCCACGCGGGCCAGTGGCGCGACCTGATCAGCGCGCTGCGCTCGCGCAACGACGTCGACTACGACGGCGCCGCCGGGCCCAACGACTTCGACGTCGTTGGCCAGACGGTTGGCCCCTACGAGGTCTGGTGCATCGCGGGCGACGGGGCGTCGTTCACGCAGGCCTTGTTCCTCGACGCCGCGGACATCCAGGCGCTCTGACGATCTCCGCCGCCTTCTGAGGGCGGTTCCCACCGACGCCGATTCATCTCATACTGCGGGGATGAGGTACGCAGGGGCTGCGTGCGCCGTCCTCCTCGGCGCCGCGGCATGTTCCTTCCAGCCATCGGGTGGTGAGGTCGATGCGGGCGGGAACCTCTTCGACGCCGACGAGACCATCGACGGCGCCGCGCCCGACGGCCCGGCCGACGTC
>JAIOII010000212.1 GCA_019912685.1 Kofleriaceae bacterium | reverse complement strand
AACCAGGGCGGCTACGCGAGCTGCGTCGCGCTCGCGTAGCCGCCCTGGTTCGTCCAGACGCGGACGTGCGGGGCGGGTGACTGGGGCGCGTCCTCGCACGGCCGGAACGCGGCGACGACGTCGAGGTCGCCGTCCCCGTCGAGATCGACGGCGTCGAGGTCGACGGGATCGCCGGCGCCGGCGGCGTCGGTCAGGGGCTGCATGGTGCCCGCCGTGCACGTCCCACCGCCGCAGGTGATCGGGATGGCGGCGGCGCGACCGGCGAGGTCGACGCCGACGATGAACGCCGGATCGCCGCCCCGCGCCGGCACCGTCACCCAGCGCGCGCCGCGCAGGAAGAAGTCGGTGGTCTCGAGGGTGACGCCGGCGGCCGGCGTCACCTCGGTGAGCGCGCCGTCCGCCGACGAGGTGAAGACGCGCGCCACCGCGCCCGACGCGCCGTCGTCGAAGAGCTGCGACACGAGGCAGATGACGTCGTCGGTGCCGTCGCCGTCGATCGGCAACGACACGACGCCCTCGACGATGGCGAGCTCGACGTTCGCGTCGTTGCCCAGCGGGATGAGCGGCCCGATCATGCGCTGGCTCGTCGAGCCGAGGACGAGCGCGGCGCCGCGCGCGCCGCCGCGCTCGGCGAGCACCAGGAGATCGGTGATGGTGTCGAACCGATTGGGGATGAGCGACGTGGTCGGCTGGATCGCGACGTGCGTGCCGACGTAGCCCATGTACGTCACCGGCGCGAGGCCGTCGCCGCGGCGACCGTACGCGACGTAGAGGCCGTCCGACGCCGCCACGCCGGGGGTCGTGGTGACGATCGCGACGTCGCCGCTGCCGTTGCCGTCGAAGTCGCCCGCGCGCAGCGCCCGGATCGCGCCGGGCACGGTGAGCGGCGCCTCGTTCCACACCGCGGGCAGGCCCGTGTTGCGGAGGACGTCGACGACGATCGCGCCGGCGCCGTGCGCGACGATGTCGTTCTTGCCGTCGCCGTCGACGTCGAGGATGCGCGCGTCGACCCACGCCCGCTCGGTGGTGAGCGCGCGCGCGAAGCAGTTGGCGGCGCGCGTGGCGCACGCGTTGATCTGGACGTAGCCGCTCGCGCTCACGAAGTCCGCCTGGCGGTCGCCGTTCAGGTCGCCCCAGTGGAGCGCGTCGGTGCCGAGCCGCGTCGGCCCGCCGCCGCCGACGAGGATCGCCGGGGCCTCGAAGGCGCCGTCGGCGCGGCCGTACGAGACCGAGACCGACGCGTTCCCGAAGACGCTCGTCGACGCCAGCAGGTCGACCATGCCGTCGCCGTCGACGTCGGCGAACCACGCCCGCCCCCTCACCGCGCCCTGGACCGGCGACAGCCCGACCGGGGTGAGGGTCGGCGGGCTGGTCGTGAGGTTGCCGCGGTAGAGGTACACGCCGCCCTCGTCGGCGCCCGTCATCGGATCGTCGGGGAAGGCGAGCGCGGCGACGAAGCGCTGGTTGTCGGCGCCGGGCGACCACGCCCACGGGATGGTGTCGTCCGCGATCTGGGCGAGCGACGTCCCGGCCGGCATCGGCGCCCCGGCGTCGCCGAGGAGCACCACCTCGCAGCCCTGCGGTTGCGGGCACCCCGGCCCCATCGGCACGCGCAGCGCCGCCAGCGTCTCGGCGTTCGGGATCGGGCCGGGGATCTGCCCGGACGGATCGAACAGGAAGTGATCGATGCTCGCGGCGACGACGCGGCCCTCGCCCGGCACCGGGAAGCTGTTCTGGAACAGCGGCTCGAGCACGCGCGACGCGTCGCCCGCGAGCGAGTAGAGGCCGAAGCCCACCGGGATGGTGAGGTCCTGCGCGCCGTCGCCGGTGATGTCCGACATGCGGGGCTCGTCGAACACGGGCAGGTTGGGCACCGCGAGCGAGGCGGCGTAGGTGCCGTCGGGCGCGCCGAGGAGCGCCACGATCTCCTGATCGGACACGCCGACGAGCTCGGGGAAGCCGTCGCCGGTCGTGTCACCGACGAGGAGCGAGCGCGCCGTCCAGCGCGTGTCGGCGGTGACGGCGAACGAGTGATCGGGCGCATGGCACACGCCGTCCGCGCCGCACACCGCGCCGGCGGGACACGACGGCTCGCCGGTGACCAGCGGTCCGCAGAGGAGGCGGCACTCGGCCGCCGCGCCGGGCGCGCCGCAGCTCGGATCGTCGGCGATGCCGCGATCGCAGTCCTCGCCGCGCGCGGGCTCGACCACGCCGTTGCCGCACCGATCGCGATCGACGTCGCCGAGCTCGCTGCACGCCGCGAGCGCGATGACGAACCAGAGCCGCTTCATCAGAAG
>JAIOII010000211.1 GCA_019912685.1 Kofleriaceae bacterium | reverse complement strand
CCCTCGAGCACGGCGTCGGGGACGCGGCCGAACGCGACGTCGTCGCAGGTCGCGTCGCCGTCGAGGCCGGCGGCGGGACCGGCGGCCTCGGCGTCCACGACCGAGACCGTCAGCGTGGCGACGTGCGCGGCGAGCTGATCGTCCTCGCCCACGGCGAGCGGCTCGTAGCGGATCGCGACGTCGAACGTCGGGTCGGAGCACCCGGCGCAGACGGCGATCGCGACGAGCGCACGCATCGCGGACATGGTAGCGCGGGTGAGGGTATCCTCGCGCGGTGCCGGACGTGATCGACCGCACCACGCTCTTGCAGACGGGCCTCGCCACGTCGGCGACCCGCGGCCGCACGGCGACGCGCAGCTGGATCGCGCGGCTCGTGAGCGGCGGCGGCCAGGTCGCGCTCGGCGCGCGGCCGGTCGTGCTCGGCGCCCACGCGTCGTGCGACCTCGTGATCGACGAGGCCAAGGTGTCGCGGCGGCACGTCGAGCTCTCCGCCGTCGAGGGCGGCGTGCGCGTGAAGGATCTCGGCTCGACCAACGGCACGTGGTGGCAGGGCTCGCGCATCACCGAGGTCGTGGTGCCGGGCGGCGCCACGATCGAGGTGGGCGGCGCGCAGGTGCGCATCTCGGGCGCGGAGCAGCTGCTCGTGCCGCCGAGCGAGCGCGAGCGGTTCGGCGCGATGGTCGGCCGCTCGATCGCGATGCGCGAGCTGTTCGCCGTGCTCGAGCTGGCGGCGCCGTCGGACGCGACGGTGCTGATCGAGGGCGAGAGCGGCACCGGCAAGGAGCTGGCGGCGCGCGCGGTGCACGACGCGTCGGCGCGGGCGCGGGGGCCATTCGTCGTGGTCGACTGCTCGGCGATCCCCGAGAGCCTCATCGACTCGCACCTGTTCGGCCACGTCCGCGGCGCGTTCACCGGCGCCGAGCGGGATCGCAAGGGTGCGTTCGTCGAGGCGTCGGGCGGGACCCTGTTCCTCGACGAGCTCGGCGAGCTGCCGCTCGCGGCCCAGGCCCGGCTCCTGCGCGCGCTCGAGGCGCAGACCGTGCAGCCGGTCGGCGCCGATCGCCCGGTGTCGGTCGACACGCGCGTCGTGGCGGCGACGCACCGCGATCTGTCGCGCCTGGTGGCGGCCAAGGAGTTCCGCTTCGACCTCTTCTACCGGCTGGCGGTCGTGCACGTCGCGCTGCCGCCGTTGCGCGAGCGGATGGAGGATCTGCCAGCCCTGGTCGCGGCGTTCTACGCCGGTCGCAACGCGAGCCCGGGCCCGATCGACGGCGAGAACCTCGAGCGGCTGCGGCGCCACGCGTGGCCGGGCAACATCCGCGAGCTGCGCAACGTGCTCGAGCGCGCCTGGGCCCTGTCGGGCGGCACGGTGCCGTTCCGCGACCTGCGGCTGTGGGTCGAGGTGCAGGCGGCGCCCGCGATGAACGAGGTCGTCGACACGGCGCTGCCGTTCAAGGAAGCCAAGGAGCGCTGGAACGATCACTTCGAGCGGCGCTACCTCGCGGCCGTGTACCAGGCGCAGGGCGGCAACATCACGCGCGCCGCCGAGCACGCCGGCATCAACCGCCGCCACTTCCGCGAGCTGCTCTACAAGCACGGCCTGCTCGAGCGGCCGGCGAGCGATGATCCCGACTCGTGAGTGCCGTGAAGACCGTGCTCGGCGACGCCGAGGTCCTGCACGCGATCAAGTCTGGCGGCATGGGCGACGTGCTCCTCGCGCGGCGGCGCGGCGCCGGCGACTTCGAGCAGCTGTGCGCGATCAAGACGATCCGCGGCGAGCTGGCCGCGGCGCCGCTCGCGCGCACGATGTTCCTCGACGAGGCGCGGCTCCTGGCGCGGCTGACGCACCCGGCGATCGCGCAGATCCTCGGGTTCGGCGACCAGGACGGGACCCTCTACATGATGATGGAGTACGTCCCCGGCGAGCACTTCCGGCGCTTCCGCGACCGGCGGCCGCCGCCGGCGATCGTGTGCGCCGCGATGGCGTCGGCGTGCCGCGGGCTTCACGCGGCGCACGAGCTGCGCGACCTCGGCGACGGACACCTGCTCGGCGTCGTCCACCGCGACGTCTCGCCCGACAACCTGATGCTCGGCTTCGACGCGCGCGTGAAGGTGCTCGACTTCGGCATCGCGCTGGTGAAGGGGCGGCAGGCGCCGGTGACCGAGCTCGGCGTGCTCAAGGGCAAGCCGCCGTACATGTCGCCCGAGCAGGTCAAGAACGAGGCGCTCGACCGGCGGTCGGACGTGTTCAGCGCGTGCGTCGTGCTGCACGAGCTGCTCGCCGGCAAGCCGCTGTTCGAGGGCGACTCGCTCTACGCGATCGCGCGCGCGGTCGAGCACCAGGAGCTGGTGCCGCCGTCGCGCTGGGCGGGCGCGCTGCCGGCGGATCTCGACGACGTCGTGATGGCGGGCCTCACGCGCGATCGCGAGCGCGGCTGGGCAGCGCGGCCGCGCTCGCCGAGGTGCTCGAGCGCATCGCCGCGGCGAACGCGCGCGAGAGCCTCGAGGCGTGGGTCGAGCGCGAGCTCGCGACGGAGCGGGAAGCGCATCGCGCGTGGCTCGCGAAGATCCTGGCGGCGTCGGGCCCGATGAAGGTGCCGGCGGGACGGCCGACCGGGATGGTGACGGCGGTGGCGGGCGAGCCAACCGCGACCCCCTCTTCGCCCGCCCCCGTGCCCGTGCCCGTGCCCGATCCGCGGAGCCGGCGCGGTGTCATCCTGCTCTCGGTGCTGCTCGTGCTTGCCGGGTTCGCCGCGGTGCTCCTGCTCGTGCTCGGGCTCGATCGCCACCAAGGCACCGTCACGATCGACGCCACACCCGCCGACGCGCTCGTCTCCGACGCCGTCGTCGTCATCCCCGCGCCCGACGCGGCCGGGACG
>JAIOII010000210.1 GCA_019912685.1 Kofleriaceae bacterium | reverse complement strand
GTCGACCGCGGCGCGCACCGCGTCGTGGAGGAAGCCGAAGGCGCGCTTCGACTCGCGATCGACGTCGGCGTCGGCCGGCGTCCCGGCGTCGCCGTCGCCGTCGCCGGCCGGCGCGCGGACCTCGAACATGATCCGGTACGCGTCGGCCTCGTCGAGCGCGAACTGGACGTACGCGCGCTTGAGCCGGAGGAGGCGCGGGATCGGGTCGGTGACCCGGCCGGCGGAGGCGGCGAGGGCGTCGCCGAAGCGGCGGAAGGCCTCGGCGCGCACGAGGGCGAAGAGCTCGTCCTTGCCGCGCAGGTAGCGGTAGGACGTCATCGCCGACACGCCGAGCTCGTCGGCGAGCGCCCGCATGGTGACGCCGTCGTAGCCGCGCTCGGCGAACAGCTTCATCGCCGCGGCCGTCGCGCGGGCGCGGAACGCGGCGATGTCGTCGTCCTGGAGCGCGGCGCGGGGCATGACGCCCCGATCGTATACAACGTAAAATTTACGATGTAAATGGGGCCGTGCTCGGGGCGCTCGGGACGAACGGCTGGGCCGACGCCAGCGGCTGGGCCTACGCCAGCGCCTGGGACGGCGGCTGGCGCGTACCGTCCACCGTCTTGCCCTCGCGCCAGAGGCCGCGCTCGATCGCGAGGAGCAGCGGACCGAACGTGCTGCGGTCGAGCGCGCTCACGACGAACGCGCCCTCGCGGCGCGCCTCGCGTTCGAGCTCGTCGTGGTCGCGCACGAGGTCGGCCTTGTTGAGGACGAGGAGGCGAGGCTTCTCCGCGAGATCGAGATCACGGAGGATGGCGCCGACGGCCTGGATCTGCTGCTCGCGGTCGGGGTCGCTCGCGTCGACGACCTGCACGAGCAGGTCGGCGTCGCGCATCTCCTCGAGCGTCGCGCGGAAGGCGGCGACCAGATCCTTGGGCAGGTCGCGGATGAAGCCGACGGTGTCGGTCACGACGACCTCGCGCTCGCGCGGGAAGCGCATGCGCCGGCTCACCGGGTCGAGGGTCGCGAACAGCTTGTCGGCCGCGAGCGTGTTGCCCTCGGTCATCGCGTTCAGCAAGGTCGACTTGCCGGCGTTGGTGTAGCCGCAGATCGCGACGATGGGCACGCCGCGATCGGTCCGCCGCGACCGGCGCAGGCGGCGATCCTCGGCCAGCTCCTCGAGCTTCTTCTCGAGCAGGTGGATCCGCTCGCGCGCGCGCCGGCGCGAGATCTCGAGCTTGGTCTCGCCGGGGCCGCGGCCGCCGACGCCGCCGGTGAGGCGCGACATCATCGTGTTCTTCTCGACCAGCCGCGGCAGCGCGTACTTGAGCTGCGCCAGCTCGACCTGCAGCTTGCCGTCCCGGCTCGTCGCGTGCTGCGCGAAGATGTCGAGGATGAGCATCGTGCGGTCGACGACCTTGAGCTCCGTCGCGTCGCTCACCGCGCGCGCCTGACCGGGCGTGAGGTCGTGATCGAAGATCACCATCTCGGCGCCGAGCTGCATCGCGCGCAGCAGGATGTCGTCGAGCTTGCCGCGCCCGACCAGGTACTTCGGATCGACCGCGGGCCGGCGCTGCGTCATGACGTCGAGCACCTTCACGCCCGCGGTGCGGCACAGCTCGCGCATCTCGTCGATGCGCGCCTCGCTGTCGAGCGTGCGCCCGATCGCGACGTGCACGACGAGCGCGCGGTCCTTGCCGCGGTCGGTCGCCGCCGCGCGCCGCCCGCGCGCCTGCTCCGCCTCGAGCGCCGCGATGAGCTGGGCGAAGTCGGTCACCGGCGCGTGCGCCGGCTCGGGCGGCAGCTCGCGCCACGGTCGATCGGCCGGACCATCGATGAGCAGGTGACCGATGTACATGCGCCCCGCACGTCCGCCGGTGTCGACGCCGATCGCGCACACGAGGTCCAGTCGGAGCAATGCCAGGTCGGTGAGGTCGTCGCGGGTGAGGGACTCCCCACGGAGGTGGGTGTGCACGAGCCGCAAGCCACGGAAGCGGCCCGCGCCGCCGCGCAGACGGCCGACGTCGGGCAACACGATCTTCGAGGCATCGCCCACGAAGACGTGCGTGATCTCACCGCGGCGATCGATGAGGACGCCGACCTGTCGGTGGATCGACGCGGACACCTCCGCGAGGAAGCTCGCGAGCTCCGGACTCACCACCTCCGACGGCGCGACGCGGCGTCGATAGACGCGCTCCAGCGCCTTCAGCTCGCTGGCCTTCAGGCCCTGCGTGTTGCCGGTCACCTCGTGCATTCCCCGGCACTATACGCCGATCGCGTGAAACGTCTCGTGGCACACGCGAATCTGCGATGACGTGTCGAACGGATTCTCGTCGACGCGAGCGCTATACTGCGCTCGTGGCGAGGTTCCGAGCGCTCGTGCTCCATCATCAGCCCGAGGCACTGGGCGAGATCGCGGAGCTCCTCTCGGGCCTCGATCTGTTCGTCGTCTCCACGACGTCCGCGACCGAGGCCGTCCGCCGCATCCGCCAGAACCCGCCGCACGTGATCATCGCGGGGCACCGCCCGCCGGGCCTCGACGGCGTCGGGTTCCTCGAGGCGACGATCGCGCACGCGCCCGAGGCGCTCCGCATCGTCCTGGTCAACACGCCCGACGAGGCGGTCGAGCTCGACTACCGCCCGGCGCACGCGGGCACGATCATGCGCTTCGTCGCGCGGCCGAGCGAGCGCAGCCGCCTGGTCGCCCTCGTCGCCGAGGGCATCAAGCTCCTCGGCCTCGTCGAGGAGCAGCGCGCGCTCACGCGCCGCACCGCGATCGAATACGAGCGCCTCCAGCGCCGCGGCACGCTCCTCGACGTCGTCGTCAAGGAGCGCACCAAGGAGCTCGAGGAGAGCTACGAGAAGCTCAAGGCCGCGAACCGGCAGGCGCTGTTCGGGCTCGCCGAGGCGATCGAGGCCAAGGATCCGTACACCAAGGGCCACTGCGGGCGCGTCGCGGCCTACTGCCTCGTGCTCGCCAGGGAGGCCGGCTATCCCGACGACGGGCTCGAGACGCTCGAGTTCGGCGCGTTCCTCCACGACATCGGCAAGATCGGCATCCGCGACTCGGTGCTGCTCAAGCCCGGTCCGCTCGACGACAACGAGTGGATCCACATGCGCGAGCACCCGGTGAAGGGCTACGAGATCGCCAAGAGCATCGAGATGCTCAAGCCGATCATGAGCGCGGTGCGCAACCACCACGAGCGCTGGGACGGCAGCGGCTACCCCGACAAGCTCAAGGGTCACGACATCCCGCTCGCCGCGCGCCTCGTCGCGATCGCCGACGCCTACGACGCGATGGCGACCGAGCGCCCCTACAAGGCGGCGCTGCCCCTCGAGGAGTGCGAGAAGATCCTGCGGAAGTGTGCCGGGAACATGTACGACCCGGACCTCATCGAGATCTTCATCCAGCGCAAGGTCGGCGCGCTCTACCGCGAAGACTACGAAGGCCTCGACCCCGGTTACGAAACCGCCGGTTGAGACGATAGCGCCCTTTACGCAAGGAAGGCCTCAGAGGGTGTGAGCGAATGGGGGCGGGCGGCCTGGCGGCCGCCCCTGCGCCGTTCAGGTGGTTGGTTGCGGGCTGCCGCCCGCTGAGCTGATGGGGCGCGGCCTACCCGGCGAGCGCGCTCAAC
>JAIOII010000209.1 GCA_019912685.1 Kofleriaceae bacterium | reverse complement strand
CGAGCACGTCGACCGGCTGCCGCGGGCGCGCGCCTACATGCTCGACGTCGCCCCGGCGCAGCTGCCGCAGC
Organism: Kofleriaceae bacterium; assembly: GCA_019912685.1. Lineage (GTDB taxonomy): Bacteria > Myxococcota_A > Polyangia > Haliangiales > Haliangiaceae > UBA2376. The sequence continues at coordinate 1,915 of JAIOII010000209.1, read as the reverse complement.
TCGCCGGCGGCCGGCTGCCCGAGCGCTACCTCGAGCGCGTCGCGCGCTATCGCTACGGCCCGGGCACGTTCAAGATCGACTGGGCGCTGCGCGGCCCGGTGCCGTGGCGCGATCCGCGGTGCGCGCGCGCCGCGACCGTGCACCTCTCGGGCAACCTCGACGACATCGCCCGCGCCGAGCGCGCCTCGCACGAGGGCCGCTCGGCGCTGCGGCCGTTCATCCTGTTCGTGCAGCCGAGCCTCTTCGATCGCACGCGCGCGCCCGCCGGGCAGCACACGGCGTGGGCCTACTGCCACGTGCCGCACGGCGCGGCGGTCGACGAGACCGCGAACATCGAGGCCCACGTCGAGGAGTTCGCGCCGGGGTTCCGCGCGCTCGTGATCGGGCGCGCCAGCGTGAACCCCGTGCAGCTCGCCGCGTACAACCCGAACTACGTCGGCGGCGACATCAACGCCGGGCTGTCCGACCTGCGCCAGCTCTTCTTCCGTCCCCTCGTCAGCCTCGATCCGTACGCGACCGACGCCGAGGATATCTTCCTGTGCTCGTCGGCGACGCCGCCCGGCGGCGCCGTGCACGGCATGTGCGGCTACTGGGCGGCGCGGAGCGTGCTGCGCAACGTCTTTCACGACGATCGCTGATCGTCCGCGACCCACGCCGCGAGATCGGGCAGCGCGACCGGCGGCTGATCGCGGCGCGCGGCGGCGATGGCGAGGCGGAGCTCCTCCGACGACGCGAAGCGATCCGCCGGCGCGGCCGAGAGCGCGCGCAGGGCGAGCGCGGCGACCCCGGCGGGCAGGGTCGACAGCTCCGGGCGGAGGCCGCGGCGCACGTTCTCCATCGTCGCGAGCGGCGTCTCGCCGTCGAAGGGGCGCGCACCGGTGGCGAGCTCGACGAGCGTGACGCCGAGGGCGAACTGATCGCTCGCGCCGGTGAGCGGCTCGCCGGCCAGCTGCTCGGGCGACATGTACGCGTACTTGCCCTTGCGCGTGCCGCCGGTGAGGTCGGCGAGCGCGGTCGCCTTGGCGATGCCGAAGTCGGCGAGCTTGACCTCGCCGGCGCGCGAGACGAGGACGTTCGACGGCGACACGTCGCGGTGGACGAGCCCGAGCGGCAGGCCGCGATCGTCGGTGACGCGGTGCAGGTACGCGAGGCCGAGCGCGAGCTCCTCGGCGACGAGCAGGACGAGCGGCAAGGGCAGGCGGCGCCCGCGCGCGAGCGTGTCGAGGTCGCCGCCGTCGATCCACTCCATCACGACGTAGGTCACGCCGTCGTCGACGCCGAGGCCGAGCACGGCGACCAGGTTGCGGTGGGCGAGGCGGCCGGCGAGGCGGGCCTCGTGCACGAGCGCGCGCTCGAGCGCCGGCTCGCCCTGCAGCTCGGGCACGAGCGTCTTGAGCGCGACCTTGCGCTCGAAGCCGCTCGCGCCGTGGGCGACCGCGAGGAACACCTCGGCCATGCCGCCGCGCCCGAGGCGGCGGACGATCTGGTACGGGCCGAGCGATGCGCGTGTCATATGATGGCGGCCAGGTGACCGACCGGACGGCGACAGTCTACAGCGAGGCGCTCGACGGGGCCGGCCGCTTCCGCTGCCAGCTCGTCGTGATCGACGGCGCCGACCGCGGGCGCGCGTGCCGGCTCGGCGATCGCGACGTCACGGTCGGCACCGACGCCGGCGTCGACCTGCGCCTGTCCGACGACCGCGTCTCGGGGCAGCACGTGGCCGTGCGCGCCGATCGCGGCCGCTTCGCCGTGCGCGACCTGGCGTCGACCAACGGCACCTGGTACGAGGGCTCGCGCGTGAGCGAGGTGCAGGTCGGGCCGGGGGCGACCGTGCGCGTCGGCCGCACGACGCTCCGCATCGAGCCGGAGGCCGAGCCGGCGCGCGCGCCCGCGGTCGGCGCCGTCGATCACGACG
>JAIOII010000025.1 GCA_019912685.1 Kofleriaceae bacterium | reverse complement strand
CGTACGGGAGCGCGTGCCCTCGGCCACGCGCTCCCGTACGAGCGCGCGCTCGCCGAGCGCGAGCTCGCGGCGCTGGCGTGACGGCCTGGATGGTGTATACTCGACACTATCATGGACGACGCCCCTGCCGCCTGTCTTTCTCGTGCCCGCCGCTCGCTCGAAGGGCTCTCCGTCGGTGACGCGTTCGGCGAGACCTTCGTCGGCCGGTACAGCCGCATCGAGCGGCGGGCGATCGTCGACGACATCGCGTGGCGCTGGACCGACGACACCGCGATGGCGCTCTCGCTCGTGGAGGAGCTCGCCCTGCGCGCCGATGTCGACGAGGACGCGCTCGCCGCGCGCTTCGCGCGCCGGTACCAGGAGGAGCCGTGGCGCGGGTACGGCGGCACGGCGCACGGCATCCTGACCGCGATCGCCGACGGCGTGCCGTGGCAGACGGCGGCGAAGACGCCGTTCGGCGGTCAGGGCTCGAAGGGCAACGGCTCGGCGATGCGGGTCGCGCCCGTCGGCGCGTACTTCGCGCACGACCTCGAGCGCGCGATCGACGTGGCGCGCAAGAGCGCGCGCCCGACGCACCTCCACCGTGACGGCGAGGCCGGCGCGATCGCGGTCGCGGTCGCCGCCGTGCTCGCCGCGCGCGTCGCCGCCGGCGAACAGCCTCGCGATCCCGCCGCGTTCCTGGCGACGATCTACGAGCACACGCCCACGAGCCTCACGCGCGACGGCATCGACCTCGCGATGCGGCTCGCGCCCGACACGTCGATCGCGGGGGCCTCGAGCCGCCTCGGCAACGGCTCGCGCGTGGTCTGCGACGACACGGTTCCGCTGTGCGTGTGGATCGCGGCGCATCACCTCGGCGACTACGAGGACGCGCTCTGGAGCACGGTCGCGGCGCTCGGCGACATGGACACGACGTGCGCGACCGTGGGCGGCATCCTCGCCGCCGGCGGCGCCGTCATCCCGGCGGAATGGCTCGCGCGCCGCGAGCCGCTGCCGTCCGTGTAACCGCGGGCGCGGGGGCGCGCACAGTCCGGACCAGACGCGGATCGCCTCGCGTCGTGGAGGCCCGTCATGCGCGCCCGCGTGCTCGTCGTCTGCTCGCTCCTCGTTCCCGCAGCCGCCGCCGCCCAGAGCGGCGGCGACATCGCGCTCGACGGGTTCCGGCCCGCGCTCGACACCAACGGCTACGTCACCGTCGACGGCGCCGCGCTCACGCCGCCCGCGCAGGTCGCGTTCGGCCTCTACACGACGTGGGCGCACGGTCTCCTGCAGCTCGAAGGGCAGGGCGCGCGCTACCGCGTGCACGACGCGTTCTCGCCGACGCTCGTCGCCGCCATCGGCGTGCCCCGGCTGCCGCTCGCGCTCGGGCTCAGCCTGCCGTTCGGCGTCGTCTCCGCCGACCGCGATCCCGACACCGACGGCGGCACGCCGACCGATCCCGCCGACGATCGGAGCTATCGCACGGGCGATCAGGGCCTCGGCGATCTCGGCGTGCACGCGAAGCTCGGGCTCGGCCGGCGCGCGGCGCTCGCCGCATCCGTGTGGCTGCCGACCGCCACCGAGGACGCGTGGCTCGGCGCCGGCGCGTCCATGTAC
>JAIOII010000208.1 GCA_019912685.1 Kofleriaceae bacterium | reverse complement strand
GCCGCCGGCGTCACCGCCGGTGTGCCGGCGAGCGGCACGAGCGACGCCGACACCGCCAGCGTGCCGACGAAGCCACCGAGCGTGCGCATGCCCGAGACGCTCTGCACCTCGGCCGCGGCGACGTCCGCCCATCGCCAGCCGACGCGCGCCGGCGTGCCGCGGACCTCACCGTCGGTGAAGACGCCGTGCGCGTCGACGTAGAGCGCGCTCGCGTCGAGCCAGTCGGTCCACAGCCCCAGGCGATCGCGGAAGCGGATGTGGCTCGACGGCGAGAGCCGGACCCGCCACGCGGACGTCGTGTGCAGGACGACGCCGTCGTCCTTGTCGGCGTGCCGCAGGACCGCGAGCTCCGGCTCGCGCACGGTGCGCCGGTAGGTGCAACCTCCGGCTGCGACCGCAATCATCACTCCGAGGGCGAGGCGCCGCATGGCGGCGCGGGGCTGCAACCCGGGGACCAGCGATCTCGGCGCCGTAGGTGTCCGGAATCACAGTGGACCTGCGACGTCGGTGGTCGAAGATCCAACATCTACGGACGGGGATCGGCCGACCCCGGCGGCTGATATGTCCGAGGAGCAACCGGCGTAATCGAGTGAGAGTACGCGGGGGTGTCTCGGGTTCGGCCAATCCCGGTATCAAGGAGGCCCTTCGCGAGAGAGACGTCATGAAGCAGCACGCCGCATTCGCCTTTGCTTTCGCATTTCTCGGAGCCCTCGGGGCCCTGGGGACGGGCACCGCCGCCGCGCAGATCGGCGGCAACCGGGCCCCGGACGAGACGCCGCTCCTCATGGACTCGTCGCTCATCATCGGGCGCGAGGCCGACGGCAAGCTGCGTGGCTACATCCACACGGGCGAGGTCGGTGAGGAGGTCATCGCGGGCGGCGCGCCGCCGTCGCGCATCCTCTTCGTCAACAACTGCAAGGCCGAGACGACATCGAGCGGCACGCCGGGCTGCCGCATCACGCGCGGCAACAGCAACAACTCGATCACGAACACCTCGACGATCGCGAGCGGCAACCTCTCGGCGTACTCGGGCAGCACGACGACGTGGAACTCGATCATGACGTGCGTGCGCCAGACGTACGCGCCGTTCGGCATCACGGTCGTCGACGTCAACCCGGGCAACGTCCCGCACTTCGAGGCGATGGCGGCGGGCACGCCGACCCAGGTCGGGTTCTCGAACGGCGTCGCCGGCGTCTCGCCGTTCACCTGCGGCATCATCAACAACGCGATCAGCTTCAGCTTCCTCAACCTCAACCCCAGCGACGTCAACGACGCCTGCTGGACGATCGCGCAGGAGTCGGCGCACGCCTTCGGCCTCTCGCACGAGATGCTGGCCGCCGACCCCATGACGTACATCCCGAACCCGCCGAGCAAGCGCTTCCAGAACCAGTCGGCGTGCATCGGGACCCAGGGCTGCTGCCAGCCGTCGGTCGAGTGCCAGTGCGGCCCGACGATGCAGAACTCGTATCAGCGCATCCTCGACATCTTCGGCCCGTCGAACCCGACGCCGCCGACCATCGTGATCGAGACGCCGACCGCGAACTCGCAGGTCACGCCCGGGTTCGTGGTGCGCGCCACCGTCACCGACCCGGAGGGCGTCGACAACGTGCAGCTCCTCATCGACGGCAACGCGATCGCCACGCTCCAGACGGCGCCGTACGCGTTCAACGCGCCGATGTCCCTCGCCGAGGGCACGCACATGGTGACGATCCGCGCCTATGACGGCGTCGGCTCCGAGGGCACGTCGACGATCAGCGTGATCGTCGGCGACCCGTGCAACGACAACGGCGACTGCAGCGCGCAGGGCTCGGATCTCGTCTGCGTCGATGGCCGCTGCGTCCCCGGGCAGAACACGCCGGGCGGCCTCGGCTCGACGTGCGACGCGCCGACCGAGTGCATCTCCGGCCTGTGCGCGACGAAGGACGGCGAGAACCGCTGCGTCGAGGGCTGCGACCTCGCGGCCGACGGGTGCCCCGACGGCTTCCAGTGCCTGTCGAACGGCGCCGGCGGCGGCCTGTGCTGGCC
>JAIOII010000207.1 GCA_019912685.1 Kofleriaceae bacterium | reverse complement strand
TCGCCGGCATCGACAGCGCGGCCCTCGCCGTCGCCGCCGTCCACGACGTCGGCGGTGCGCGTCCGACCTTCGACCTGCGCCAGGGCCCGCTGGCGTTCAAGGTCGACATGTCGTTCGTCAAGACCAAGCTCACGCAGGTCGCCGTCGCCCTGCTCGTGGTGCTGGTCTTCGCCGGCGCCGCGGCCTACGCCGAGCTCCGCAAGCTGCGCGCTGCCGACAAGGTGCTGACCGAGCGCGTCGCGGTCGAGTCGAAGGAGTACTTCGGCACGGCGAAGAGCGTCCCCGACCTCCTCGCCCTCACCACGGGCGACGTCGCGCCGGGCGAGTCGCCGCTGCCCAGGATGAGCGCCTACGACCTGCTCCTCGCCATCAACGCCAAGCTGCCGGCGCGCGACAAGGTCACGCTCGACGTCACCGACTTCGATATCAAGGACAACAAGATCAACCTCAAGGCGTCGGCCAAGACCCCCGAGGAGATCGATCAGATCGAGGCCGCGCTGAAGGAGATCCCGTGCATCAAGGCCGGTGAGATCACGCGCGGCTCGACGACGAACGGACCCAACGGCGAGAAGAACTTCTCGTTCTCGATCCGAACGGAGTGCATGTAGCCATGGCCGCCTTCGACAGTCTCCGCGACAAGTGGGAATCGATCACGCCGCGCGAGCGGCGCATGGTCCTCCTGCTCGGCGTCTCGTTCGTCCTCGTGATGATCATCTACGTGTCCCTGCAGATCCGGGACGGCCTGAAGGCGCTCGAGACCAAGAACAACCGGTCGCGCACGGCGCTCGAGCGGCTGACGTCCTACAAGGCGCAGGCCAAGGCCGTCCGCGGCGACGACCCGGCCAAGCTGATCAAGTCCGAGGCCGTGAAGCTCGAGAGCTACATCTACCGGGCGGGCGAGAAGGCCCAGGTGACCGTGCCGGGCGTGAACACGCGCAGCCCGACGACCAAGGGCAGCTTCGTCGCGCACGCGGCGACCGTCGAGATCCGCGAGCTCTCGATCACCCAGATCAAGGACTTCCTCGAGGCGATCGAGACCGAGAACAAGACCGTCCTCGTGAGCGCGCTCCAGGTGCGCCGCAACTTCCGCGACAAGGAGAAGCTCGACCTGAACATCGAGGTCGTGACCTGGTCGAAGGTCGCCGCCGCGGCGGAGGAGGGTGGCGACGGCAAGGGCACCGGCACGGGCACGGCGAAGACGGGAGGCGGCTGACATGACCGCGGTCCACCTCTCGCCGCGGGCGCGCTTCGCCCTGAAGATCGCCGGCTTCGTCTTCCTCGGCATCGTCACGTTCGTCTACGCGCTGCACCTCACCTTCCCGTACGAGCGCGTCGCCGCGCGCATGAAGGAGGCGCTGGCGACGAAGTACATCGTCACGATCAGCAAGGTCGAGCGCAGCGCCGTCCCCGGCCGGTTCCGCATGAAGGGCGTGACCCTCACGTCGCGTCCCTCCGTCGAGGGGCAGCCGGTGACGACGATGTTCTTCCAGAGCGTCGAGGTCGACGTCTCCTTCATCCCGCTCCTCGGCGGCCGCGCGGAGGTCGGGCTCGACATCGCGACCGGCTCGGGCGGCATGACCGGTGACGTGCGGATGTCGAAGTCGAGCCTGAACGTCGACTTCCGCCTCAAGCGCATGCCGCTCTCGACGATCCCCGGCATCGCCGACGCCGTCGGGTTGCCGCTCGGCGGGCTGGGCGACGGCCGCATCCGGCTCGACCTGCCCAAGAACGACTGGACCAAGGCGAGCGGCCGCGTCGACCTGTCGTGCACCGTCGGGTGCACGGTCGGCGACGGCGTGGCCCGCGTCTATCCCAAGGCCAAGCGCGAGGCCGACGCGCTGATGGTGAAGGACGGCTTCCCGGTCGAGACGATCGACATCTCGCGCTTCGTCCTCGGCATCGCGATCGCCAAGGGCGAGGCGAAGCGGGACAAGTTCGAGTTCGAGTCGCCGGACGGCGACATCGCGATCGACTTCAACATCAAGCTCGCGAAGAAGATCGACGACTCGATCATCACCGGCTGCATCCGTTACAGGTGCTCGGGCGATTACCTCGCGAAGTCGCCGGCCGCGTGCGAGCTCGGTAGCCCCGCCGTCGACAGCGACGGCTTCCGCAACATCAAGCTCACCGGCAAGCTCGACAAGATGCGCCGCCTCGGCTCCGTGTGCGAGGCGGGCGACAGCCCCGACGACGTCTTCACGAAGGACGAGGGCACACGGGTGCGCACGCGGCCGGCGCTCGACGACATCCCCGAGCCCCAGGCGGCGGAGCCGGCGCCCACGCCGACGCCGACGCCGCCGCCGATCGAGCCGCCCGACATGGGCCGCCCGCCGTCGACGCCCGACGTGAACACGATGGATGCCAACGGCATGGGC
>JAIOII010000206.1 GCA_019912685.1 Kofleriaceae bacterium | reverse complement strand
CAGCCGCTGGACCTCGTCACGGCGCGCCGCCCGCCAGCCGCGCATCGCCAGCTCGATCTGATCGATGCAGCCCGCCGTCGTGCACGCGCAGTACCGCTCCTTGTACGCGCGCAGCTCGGCGAGGAGCGTGTCGGCGAGCCTGTACGCCTCCGTGAACACGCCGAACCGCTCCTGGCACTCGGCCATCGCCAGATCGATCGCCCTGGCGCGGGTGGCCTGCTCGCGCGTCGCCGTGGCGCCGGCCAGGTTCACCGCGTTGGCCTTCGCCCACGCGTCCATCTCCGCCTGCACGGGCTGGAAGCACGCCGCGTCCTGGCACGCGCAGCCGCGATCCTTGAGGCGCTCGAGCGTGTCGAGCGCGCGCTCGACGGGGTTCGCCTTCGCGGACGAACCCCCGCCGCCGCACGCGGCGAGCGCGGCGGCGGCAACGAGGGCGACGATCAGGGGCCGGCGTGATCCCACGAGGACGACCCGTCGAGCATAGCGCTCAACCAGTCGCCCAGGGTCACTCCGCCGGTCATCGTCGTCGAGAAATCGTTGAACAGCCACACGTGGCCCGAGCCCGTGTACGACATCACCTTGAAGTTGTTCTTGCCCGCGAGCACCACGTCGCGGACGTTGGTGAGGCCGCTGGCGAAGGCGTCGCCCGGCATCGGCTGGATGCTGTTGCAGTTGGGGTAGCCGAAGCCGTAGAAGCTGCGGATCACGCCGTCCTGCGTGCTCGAGATGAGCGCGAGCCGGCGATCGGGGTGGCGGTCGGCGAGGTACGGCAGCGCGTTGACCAGCCCGCCGCCGTCGGCGCCGATGCAGGCGTCGCAGTCGCCGGGCAGGGTCGCGTTCAGGTTCCACGCGTCGCGCATCTGGGTCTGCAGGCACGGCGTCAGCCACATGTCGCCCATCGGCGGCCCCGAATCGTCGATGAGGAACACCTCCTTGTCGGCGAACCGCTGCTCGATGCGATCGAAGTTGTAGAGCGCGCCGAACCCGCCGGCGCTCGAGCCGGTGACGATCACGCGGCGCACCGGCCCGGTCTGCGGGACGATCGCGTCGAGCCATGCGCCGACGTTGCGGTAGCCGACCTGGACGCGCCCGCCGAAGCCGCTGTCGGCCGAGCCGCCGAACACGTCGCCGCTGCAGTACGGGAAGAAGACGAAGGTCGCGTCCTTGAGCGGGTTGGCCGCGGACGCGCGATCGAAGAGGCCGTCGGTGCCGCCCTGGCGCACGGCGCTGGCGAGGTCGGCCGAGCCGAACCCGTTCTGGTGCGCGACCGACGAGCACGTGAACCCGTTGAAGCACGCGCCGCCGCCCTCCATGTAGATGACGAGGTCGGCGCTCGTGCCGAGGTTGAAGCCGAACCCGGTCTGAGAGCCGTTCATGCAGCTCGTGCCCGGCGTGTCGACCCACGTCCACTCGCCGGGGGTGCCGGTGAACGTCGGCGGACCGCCGCCGTTGTTGCCGCCGTCGGTGTCGGTGCCGTCGTCGTCACCGCCATCGTCGCCGCCGCCGCCACAGCCGATCACCGTCACAAGAGCCAACACGAGCAAGGAACTACGCGCGCGCATGGGGCCTCCTCTCCTCGGCGCGCATCGTCGTCGAGGGCCCACCGAAAAGTGAACGGTTGTTCACTAACCGCCGCTGTCACCATTGCGACGATCTCGGAGAACGTCGACCATCGCGGCGATGCCACCGCAGGGGAAGAAGCGCGTCGCCATCCTCGGAGGCGGCGTGTCGTCGATGACGACCGCCTTCTATCTGAGCAGCTACCCGGGCTGGAAGGACGACTGGGAGATCGACGTCTACCAGATGGGGTGGCGGCTCGGCGGCAAGGGCGCCAGCGGCCGCAACCGCAAGGCGAGCCAGCGCATCGAGGAGCACGGCCTCCACATCTTCCTCGGCTTCTACGACAACGCGTTCCGGACGATGCAGGAGCTGTACGCCGAGCTGGCGCGCAGCCCGGGCCAGCCGCTCGCGACCTGGGAGGACGCGTGGAAGCCCCAGGACTACGTCGCCTTCATGGAGAAGGTGAAGGGCGAGTGGAAGCCGTGGGAGGTGAACTTCGCGAGGCGGCCGGGCCTGCCGGGCGACGCGTCCGCGCCGCTCACCGGCTGGGGCTACGTGCAGACGATGCTCTCGTGGATCGCCGAGTGGCTGCAGCAGCTCGGCTTCCTCTCCGACAAGAACGATCAGATCGTCGACCGGCTCGTCGGCGAGGTCGACCAGACGCGGCGCGCGCACCCCGGCAAGTCGGGCGAGTGGCGCGTGCAGGAGGTCGTGCGCGGCATCTTCGCCGGCGTGCTCCAGCGCGTGGTCGACGGCATCTCGTACGTCGCGAGCCTGACCGAGCTCGACAACCAGCTCATCTACGCCGCGATCCGGCTGGCCGCGACCGTCGACGCCGCCGACGACTCCGACACGCGGCACTCGGCGGTCGGCGAGCTCGTGCGCCGGGTGCGCGACTGGGTGTGGGCGCGCGTCGCGACGCGGATCGACGAGAACGACAACTGGCGGCGTCTCTTCGTCCTCATCGACCTCACGACCGCGGCCATCAACGGGATGATCCACGACGATCTCGTCGGCGACGATCCGTACTGGTTCAAGATCGACGACCAGTCGTTCCGCTCGTGGATCATGAAGCACGGCGCGACCGAGATCACCGCGCGCTGCGGGCCGATCGAGGCCGCGTACGCGCTCGCGTTCGGCGAGAAGACGGAGCTGGGCGCCGGGACGGCAATGCACGGCATCTTGTTGCTGCTCCTCGGGTACAAGGGCAGCATCTTCTGGGAGATGCAGGCGGGTATGGGCGATACGATCTTCGCGCCGTTCTACGAGGTGCTGCGCCGCCGCGGCGTGCGCTTCCACTTCTTCCATCGCGTCGATCGGCTCGAGATGTCGGGCGACGGGACGCGCGTCGCGAAGATCCACATCGGGCGCCAGGTCGAGCCCGAGGGCGGGACCTACCGTCCGCTCGTCGACGTGAAGGGGCTGCCCTCGTGGCCGTCGGAGCCGCTCTACGATCAGCTCGTCGACGGCGACGATCTCGAGGCGAGCGGCTGCGATCTCGAGGACTGGTGGACGACGTGGACCGACAAGGGCGCGCCGCTGGTGCTCGAGGACGGCACGCACTACGACGTGGTCGTGCTCGGCACGGCGATCGCGACGTTCCCGTACATCGCCGCCGAGGTGATGGACGCGAGCCGCCCGTTCAAGCTCATGACCGAGCAGGTCACGACCACGCAGACGCAGGCGATGCAGCTCTGGTTCAAGCCCGACCTCGAGGGGCTGGGCTGGGTCGGCTGCCCGCCGCCGATCGTCGGCGCGTACGCCCTGTGGATGGACACCTGGGCCGATCTCTCGCACCTGATCGAGCGCGAGGACTGGCCCGCCGAGCAGCGGCCCGGCAACCTCGCGTACCTCGTGAGCCGGATGCTCGACGACGAGCCCATGCCGCCGCGCTCCGATCACGGCTACACCAGGCGCCAGCACGCGCGCGTGCGCGCCAACGCGCTCGAGTGGCTCGCGCAGCACGCCGGCACGCTGTGGCCGACCGCCGCCGACAAGCACGATCCTCGCGCGCTCAACTGGTGGTTCCTCGTCGACCCGCTCGAGCGCGACGGCGCCGAGCGCTTCGAGGCGCAGTACATCCGCGGCATCCTGAACCCGTCGGAGCGCTACGTCCTGTCGGAGCCGGGCACGACGAAGTACCGGCTGCGGCCGAACGAGACCGGCGGCATCTTCAACCTGATCCACGTCGGCGATCACACGTTCACGGGCGTCAACGCCGGCTGCGTCGAGGCCGCCGTGCAGTCGGGCATGGCCGCCGCGCAGTCCCTCTGCGGCTACCCGGCCGTGATCCCCGGCGACGCCTTGCCGCGCTCGGGCCCGTGGGGCGATCGATGAGGAAAGGACGACGGCCATGAGTCCGATGCCGAGGTTCGTCGAGCGTGGGGGCGAGCTGGTGCTCCGCCAGCCGATCGCGTGCAACCGTACGCTCATGTACAACTTCCTCGTCGACGCCGACTGGAACGCGCTCGTGCGCCTGTGCGACAAGTCGTTCCGCGAGCCGAGCGGCGGCGCCGTCGTCGTGCGTCCGATCGTGCCGGCGGTGATGGTGGTCGCCGCCGACATCCAGCACGGCTGCTCGCGCAACCCGGCCGACGCCCAGAAGGGCTGGTCGCGGGAGCGCGACCTCGGCTTCTGGGTGCCGGCGGCGCGCGGCCGCTTCGTCGACGACGATCCCGACGATCTCGATCCCGGGAAGTTCGTGATCGAGCAGATCGGCTGGTTCCAGCCGTACCTGTTCATCGACAACCCGGCGGCGGTGTTCGTCGGCCGCGAGACCTTCGGCTTCCAGAAGGCGTTCGCGCGCTGCGACGTGCCGTCCGCGCCGGAGCACGCCTCGCGCTTCGCCGTGGAGACGCTCGTGATCGACACCTTCCTGCCGACGACCGAGGCCAAGGTCGCCGAGCTCTATCGCCTCGAGCGCGCGAACGGCGGCGCGCTCGGCGCGCTCCAGTCGACGGTCGCCAGCTTCGCCGAGCTCGCGCTCGAGACCACCGGCCGCCTCGCGCGCCACTTCTTCGGCAAGAGCAGCCTGCCGGTGCCGACCTGGCAGCTGGTGAAGAACCTGTACGCGTCGCTCGAGGACGGCCTCGTGCCGATGTTCTTCCTGCGCCAGTTCCGCGACGTCGCCGAGCCCGATCGCGCGTGTTACCAGGCGATCATCGAGGCCGCCGCGGACATGACGGCGTGGCGCGGCGGCGGCTTCCTCGACGAGCACGTCCTCACCATCCGCGACTGCGAGAGCCATCCCATCGCTCGTGACCTCGGGCTGCCGTCGGGGCCGATCGAGACCGGCTTCGGCTTCTGGGCCGACTTCGACTTCGACATCGGCGCGGGCAAGGAGCTCTGGCGCGCGCCATGAGCGTCGACCTCGAGATCCATCACGGCGACAACCTCGAGGTGATCGCCCGCTTCGCATCGGAGTCGTTCGACCTCATCTACATCGACCCGCCGTTCAACACCGGCACGGTCCAGACCAAGCGGCGCACGACGACGCGCCGCGATCCCGACGGTGATCGCGTCGGCTTCCACGGCCTGCGCCACCGCACGACCGTGCTCGGCTCGAGCTCGTTCGACGACCGGTTCGGCGACTACCAGGCGTTCCTTCGCCCGCGGCTCGAGGAAGCGCACCGACTCCTGGCGCCGACCGGGAGCTTCTTCCTCCACCTCGACTACCGTGAGGTGCACTACGCCAAGGTCGCGCTCGACGAGATCTTCGGACGCGCGAGCTTCATGAACGAGCTCATCTGGGCGTACGACTACGGCGCGCGCACCGCGCGGCGCTGGGCGCCCAAGCACGACACGATCCTCTGGTACGCCAAGGATCCGAAGCACTACACGTTCGAGTCCGCCGCCATCGACCGGATCCCGTACATGGCGCCGGGGCTCGTCGGCGCCGAGAAGGCGGCGCGCGGCAAGACGCCGACCGACACGTGGTGGCACACGATCGTCAGCCCGACCGGCAAGGAGAAGACCGGATACCCGACCCAGAAGCCGCTCGGGATCCTGTCGCGGATCGTGCGCGTGCACTCACGTCCGGGCGATCGCCTGCTCGACTTCTTCGCCGGCAGCGGCACGTTCGGTGAGGCGGCCGCCCGGGACGGGCGGGCGTGTGTCCTCGTCGACTCGAACCCGGAGGCGATCCGCGTGATGAAGCGCCGGCTCGCGCCGTGGTCGCCGACCCTCCACGGTGTGCGCCAGCGCTCAGTTGAGAGATTGCGCGCGTAGCGCTAGACAGGACCGTCATGCCCGACGAGTCCGCCAAGCTCGGCGACCGGCGCAAGGACGAGTTCATCGCGACGCTCGCGTACGAGCTGCGCAACCCGCTCGCCCCGCTGCGCTACGCGCTGAACGTCCTGCGGCCGCAGCTCGGCGCCGACGCCGCGATGGCGCGCGTCCGCGACGTCATGGAACGCCAGGTCGACGCGCTGATCCGGCTCGTCGACGATCTGCACGACATCGCCCTCGTGCAAAGCGGCGCGTTCGAGCTGCGGCGCGAGCACGTCGAGCTCGCCGCGGTGATCGCCGCCGCGGTCGAGGGGCGCGCGGCGCTGGTGCGCGACGCGGGGCTCGAGCTGCAGGTCGAGCTCCCGGATCGCTCGCTGTGGCTCGAGGGCGAGCCGGGCTGGCTCGCCCACCTCGTGGGCAACCTGATCGACAACGCGATCCGCTTCACCGATCGCGGGGGGCGCATCGTCGTGCGCGGCGGCGTCGACGGCGAGCGCGCGTCGATCACCGTCCGCGACAGCGGCCGCGGCTTCGCGCCCGAGCTCGCCGGCGAGCTGTTCGAGCTGTACCGCACGAGCTCGCGCCAGCTGGGGCTCGGCATCGGCCTCGCCCTGGCCCGGGCGCTCGCCGAGCAGCACGGTGGCACGATCACCGCGCGCAGCGATGGCGAAGGCCGGGGCGCCGAGCTCGTGGTGAGCTTGCCGCTGTCGACGGCGCGCGTGACCACGGTCGTGGCGCCGCAGGCGCCGGCGCCGGCCGCGCGTCGATTCCGCATCCTCATCACCGACGACAACCGCGATGCCGCCGACACGCTCGCCGACGTCATGCGCGACCTCGGGTGCGAGGTCGCGGTCGCATACGACGGCGGGCAGGCGGTCGAGGTCGCGCGCTCGTTCGTGCCCGATCTCGTGCTGCTCGACATCGGCATGCCGGTCCTCGACGGCTACGAGGCCGCGCGCCGCATCAGGAGCGAGGCCGGCGGTCGCCCGCTCTCGCTGGTCGCGCTCACCGGCTGGGGCCAGGCCGACGACCGGCAGCGCGCGCGCGAGGCCGGCTTCGACGTGCACCTCGTGAAGCCGGCGACGTTCGAGTCGCTGCGCGCCCTCCTGCCGTCGCGGACACGCTGAGCTTCCTGGGGTAGCATCCGCGAGGAATGGACTCGGGCGCACCGGCGCAGCGACGAGGGACCGCGGTTCAGCCCAGCGAGATCGGCGGCTACGAGATCCTTGCGCCTCTCGGTCGGGGTGGCATGGGCGTCGTCTATCGCGCGCGCGATCCCGCGACGGGCGAGGGCGTCGCCGTGAAGACCGTCCTCTGGGCAGGCGAGGGCGCGCTGGCGGCGATCCGCCGCGAGATCCTCGCGCTCTCCGCGATCCGTCATCCCGGCGTCGTCAAGGTGCTCGCCGAGGGCGTGCGCGACGGTCGGCCCTGGTACGCGATGGAGCTGATCGAGGGGCAATCGCTGCGCCAGCGCCTCGCCGGCATGTGGCAGCCGACGTCGGGCGCGCACACGACGATGGACGCGCGCGCCAGCTCGATCGACTTCGGGCTCGGCGCCGTGACCGGCTCCTCCGTGCCCGACATGGTGGCGCCGCCCGAGCTGCGCGTGCTGCTGGAGCTGGTGGTCGCGATGTGCGAGCCGCTCGCGCACGTCCACGGCGCCGGCATCGTCCACCGCGATCTCACGCCCGACAACATCATCGTCCGCCCCGACGGCACGCCGGTGCTCGTCGACTTCGGGCTCGCGTCGTCGTTCCGGCGCGGCGGCCGCGAGGCGCTCGCCGTCGGCGGCACGATCGTCGGCACGACGCACTACATGTCGCCCGAGCAGATCCGCGGCGAGCTCGTCGACGCGCGCGCCGATCTGTACTCGCTCGGCTGCATCCTCTACGAGGCGCTGTGCGGCCGGCCGCCGTTCCTCGGCGCGAGCGCGAGCGGCATCCTGTCGATGCACCTCTACGAGGCGCCGGTGCCGCCGTCGGCGCGCGAGCCCTCGGTGCCGCTCTGGCTCAACAGCCTCGTGCTCGGCCTGCTCGCCAAGGATCCGCGCGCGCGCATCGGGTACGCCGGCGACGTCGCCGCGCTCGTGCGCCGCGCGCTGGGCGCCACGCCGCCCGGAGAGGACGCGCCCGCGTACGTGTATCGGCCACGCATGATCGGCCGCGCCGGCGAGGTCGAGCGCTTCGACGAGATCCTCGCGCGGCGCGCGACTGGGTGCGCTCGGCGCCGCTCAAGCCGTTCCTCCAGGCGCTCTCCGCCTCGCCCTGATCGACGCAGCGGTCGGCGACCGCCTGGAGG
>JAIOII010000205.1 GCA_019912685.1 Kofleriaceae bacterium | reverse complement strand
GGCTCGGGCTGGGGCTCGGGCTCGGCGACGGGCGTGGCGGCGCCCTTGGGGGCGGCGCAGCAGGCGGCCAGGAGCGCGGCCGGAAGCGCGGGAGAGACGCGACGGAACGGCATGGCGTGCAGTGTAGCGAAATAGTCGCTGGGCGATGAGCGTTCTCGTCGCCAACCGCCTGGGAGGAATCATGAGTGCCGTCGAGAAACCGTCGTGGTTCGGCGGGCGCGAGCTGATCGCGCTGGCCATCGTCGCGCTGGCCGCCGCGCCGCCGCTGTCGACCTACATCGCCACGCAGTCGTGGGAGCGCGTGAAGGTCCGGCCGGTCGAGCGCACGATCCGCGTCACCGGCTCGGCCAAGCAGCGCATCGTGTCCGACCTGATCGAGTGGAACGCGACCGTCACCGCCGACGCCAAGGACAAGCTCGCTGCCTATCGCAAGGTGCATGCCGACGTCGAGGCGACGGTCGCGTACCTGAAGGGCCAGGGCGTGCCGGAGGGCGAGATCTTCCCCGACTCGACCGTCGTCGAGGAGCTGTTCACGACCGTGTACGAGGGCAAGGGCGAGGATCGCATCGCGCGCCAGGAGCTCGTCGGCTACCAGGCGCGCCAGACGATCGGCGTGCGCTCGAAGGACGTGCAGCGCATCGAGCGCCTGTCGCGCCAGGTCACCGACCTGCTCGAGAAGGACGTCGCCGTGACGTCGGGCGCGCCCTCGTACTACTACACGAAGCTCGGCGACCTGAAGATCGAGATGCTGTCGGAGGCGAGCAAGGACGCGCGCACGCGCGCCGAGAACATGCTCCGGTCCGCCGGCGGCGCGGCGCTGTCGCGGCTGAAGGACGCCGACATGGGCGTCATCAACGTGAACCCCGCGAACTCGACCGCGACGTCGTGGGAGGGCAACAACGACACGTCGGCGCTGGAGAAGGACATCATCGCGATCGTGCACGTGACGTATGCGCTCAAGTAGACGCGCTAGAATGGAGGCATGAGCCGAACCATCGGGGGGATGGTCGCTGCGGCGGGAGCCGTGCTTGCCGCATGCGGCCCGGGGTACCAGAAGCTCGAGGTCGACAAGATCCAGAGCGTCGCCGTCGCGATCGACGACGGCGACCGGCGCTTCTGCGCGTATGCGCCGGTGCCGCTGCGCGCGGTCGTGACGTACGAGGACGGCAAGCAGGCGCAGTCGCAGATGCCGGGCGACAACCAGCGCGAGCGGCTGCGCACCGCCGAGTTCAAGTGGGTGACGACGCACGGCGAGGTCGACGACGCGGCGGTGCTGCGGCTCTCGCACGATCCGCTGGCGTGGCTCGACGCGGTCATCCGCGTGAGCGCGCGCGTGGTCGCGCGCCCCGAGCTATCGGGCGAGGTCGACCTCGCGCCGCGCTTCGACTGCGGTGGCACGCTCGACATCCGCGGCGCGCCCGGTGCGCGCGGCGGCGAGATGGAGGATGGCGGTCCGGGCGCGCCCGGGCCCAGCGCCGACGTGTCGCTCGCGTACCTGAACCGCGCGCGCGGCGCACGCCTCGTGCTGGTGCGCGTCACCGTCGAGGGCCACGCGCCCGAGCACTTCGTCATCGACGCGGCGCAGGCGAAGAAGCCGTTCGTGATCGACGCGCGCGGCGGCGTGGGCGGGCGCGGCGGTCAGGGCATGGCCGGCGACTACGGGTATCCCGGGCAGCCGGGCATGCCGGGCGTCGACGCGCCGCAAGGACCGCCGGGTCCCGAGGGTCCGGCGTGTGCACTCGCGACGCCGGGCACGCCGGGCACCGACGGTGGTCCCGGAGGCCCCGGCGGCATGGGCCGCAACGGCGGCGCAGGTGGTCCGGGTGGACACGTCACGGTGCGCTTCGACGCGCGGTTCCCGGAGCTGCCGACGTTCGTGCAGATCCGCGTCGAGCCGGGCGCCGCCGGCGGCGAGGGTGGCG
>JAIOII010000204.1 GCA_019912685.1 Kofleriaceae bacterium | reverse complement strand
GGCGCGACGTAGCCCTCGCGCGCGCGCCGGTCCTCGCGCTCCGCGGCGACGTCGGCGGCGAGCGTCTCCTCCGAGGTCAGGACGTCGTACAGCCCACCGCCGTCGTCCACCTCGGCGGATCCGAGCGCGCAGCAGCGATCGAGCACGCGCACGAGGAGCGCGTGGTGCTGCTCGTCGAGCGCGAGGAGCACGTCGACGAGGGCGTCCCAGCCGTTCGGGTCGCGCGCCACGAGGCGATACGTGTCGAGCTCGTGGTGGAGGCGATCGTCGAGCGCCTTCTCGAGCTGGTCGCGATCCTCGCTCGCCTCCACCTCGTGCGCGAGCGCGTCGAGGTCGAGCACGAGCGCGCGCTGGTGGATCACGTGCGCGAGGAAGTCCTCGGACATCTCGGCGAGGCGCGCGGCGGTGAAGCGGGCGCCGGCCTCGAGCATGACCTCGAGCCAGACGACGAAGCGCGCCGCGTCGAACACCTCGTCCTCGCCGGGGCGCGGCGAACGCCACAGGTCCTCGTCGAAGAGCTGCGCGAGCTGCTCGGTCGTCGCGAGCGACACGAGCTCGCCCGCGTCCTCGACCCCGACCCGGTCGACGAGCCGGGCGAGCACCGGCGCGGGCAGGTGCTGGATCGCGGTGACGAGCTCCGCTTGCTCGAGCACGCGGGCGAGGAGCTGGCGATGACCGAGCGGCTGGACACGGGCGGGGACGCGAGTCGACATGGAACCTCCGACGTGACCTCACCGGGCGGCGGCGGCGCCGCCGGCGCGATACTGGCTGGGCGAGGTGCCGTACCAGCGCTGGAAGGCGCGGGTGAACGCGCTCGGCTCGGAGAACCCGAGCAGGTATGCGATCTCGGTGAGCGCCAGGCCACGATCCTTCATGTAGGCCTGCGCGAAGTGGCGCCGCGTTCGATCGAGGACATCGGCGAAGGTGGTGCCCTCGAGCTCGAGGCGGCGCTGGAGCGTGCGCGGCGACATCGCCATGCGGCGGGCGATCTTCGCGAGCGAGGGCTCGCCGCCCTGCAGCTCCTCCGTGACCAGGCGCGCGACCTGGACCGAGATCACGTGCTCGCGCCCGAGCCCCGCGATCAGGCGATCGGCGTGCTCCTCGAGCGTGCGCAGGAGCTCCGACGACGGCGCCTGGCTGGGAAGCTCCCAGGTCGCGCGCGAGATCACGAACTCGTTGCGCGGCTGCCCGAAGCGCGCCGGGCATCCGAACGCGGCCTCGTGGGCCGCGGCGTCCGGCGGCGACTCGAAGGCGAAGGCGACCTCGACCAGCGGCCAGTCGAAGCCGCTCGCGCGCCGGCAGTGCAGGATCGTCACGGCGAGCGCGTACTCGGCGTACGGCCGAGGGAGCTCGCCCGGGACCGTCGGGTGCGCGAGGGTCACGCGCATCTGCGTGCGCTCGTCACCGAGCTCCCAGGCGAGCGCGGAGTTGACCAGCGGGAAGTAGCGCGCGACCCGCGCGAGGCCTTCGCCGACCGTGGGCGCGCTGGCGGCGAGGAAGTCGATGATGCGGTACGCGCCGAACGGCACCGCCAGCGCGACGCGCAGGCCGAGCCCCGGATCACCGGAGCGGTGGAGCGCGGATCGCCAGAGCGTCGCCACCGCCTCGCCGGGCAGCCTCCCGTCGGGGTCCGCGATCTGCGCCGCGGTCAGTCCCGCGTCCTCGAGGAGCGCCGGCACGTCGATCGCGAGACGTTCGCACGCCGCCACCAGCGCTCGGCTGGACGTGGTCGCGACGGTGGCCCCTTGCACCACACGACTCTACTTTGACGGCCGAGGTCAAGGGAGTGTCGTGCGGCGTCAAGCGTGGGGTGGGCGCGATCCGTAGCGTGGGCGCAGGAGGATCGAATGACGACATCTGCAACCAGCTCACCTGCGCGCGCCGGCAACCTGCCGGCGTGGTCCCTGCTCGCCCTCGGCGGCGTGCTCACCCTCTTGACCGGCCCGCGCTGGGGCGTCGGCGTCCTCGCCTGGCTGACCCCGGTGCCGTACCTGCTCTTCGCGCGCCGGGCGCACGGCTGGCGCGCGTGGGCCGCCATGTTCGGCGTCCTCTTCGTCGCCCACTGCCTCCAGTGCGTCGCGTTCGCGACGCCGCCGGTGCCGGTGATCGCCGTGATCGGGTTCGGCCCGCCGCTCGCCGCGCTCCGCTTCGGCGCGGTCGCGGTGGCGGAGACGATGCGCCGGCGCCTCGGCGAGGGCGCGGGCGTCCTCGCCTACGTGGCGGCGACCGTCATCCTCGACTGGCTCGGGTACGGCGTCAGCGAGCTCGGCGCCTGGATGGCGACCGCCAACAGCCAGGTCGAGTCGCTCACGTTCCTGCAGCTCGCCGCGCTCGGCGGGCTGGCCGGCCTGAACGCGATCATGGCGTGGACCGCCGGCACGATCGCCGTGCTCGCCACCGCCGCGCGCTGGCGCGACCACGCGCTGCCGGCGATCGTCCTGGCCGTGACGGTCGTCGCCGCGCTGGTCTGGGGCACCTTCCGCCTCGACGCGCCGCTGCCCGGCAAGAGCGTGGCGGTCGCGGCGGTCGTCACCACCGTCGGCCCCGACGAGCACGGCATGCCCGACGACGCGACGCTCGCCGCCAACACCGAGGACCTCTTCGCGCGCACGAGCGTCGCGGCCGAGCGCGGCGCCCGGCTCGTCGTGTGGAACGAGGTCGCCACGCTGGTCGACCCCGACGACGAGGCCGCGTTCGTCGCGCGCGCGCAGGCGATGGCCCGCGAGCTGCGGATCGACCTCGTGCTCGCCTACGCCGTCCACGAGCGGAGGTCGCCCGTCCTGCTCGACAACAAGTACCTGTTCATCACCGACGGCGGCGAGATCCTCGACGAGTACCAGAAGCACCACCCGGTCCCCGGCGAGCCGTCGATCCGCGGCACCGGCCCGCTGAAGGTGCTCGCCCGGCCCTACGGCAAGGTCGGCGGCGCGATCTGCTACGACTACGACTTCCCGGCGATGGCGCGCGAGCACGCGCGCGCGGGCGCCGAGCTCGTCGTCGTCCCGTCGTCGGACTGGCGCGGCATCGATCCGGTCCACACCTTCATGGCGCGCATCCGCGCCATCGAGGGCGGCTTCTCGCTCGTCCGCGCGGCGCGCTGGTCGGCGAGCGGCGCCTTCGACGCGCACGGCCGCGTCCGCGCCTGGATGCCGGCGATCGACGACACCGACGGCG
>JAIOII010000203.1 GCA_019912685.1 Kofleriaceae bacterium | reverse complement strand
GCTGCTCGCGATCGCCCATCGCGAGCGCGCGGAGCTCGTCGCCGCGCGCGAGGTGGTGCAGACGTCCGGCGTCGTGCTCGCGTCGGCGCTGCGGTTCCCGAGCGGCATCGAGAAGACGAGGCCCGCCGTGAAGCGGTGCTGGTCCGGCTCCGTGCCGAGCTCGCCCTGCGACGACAGCCACGAGCCGTCGAGGCCACCGACGCCGGCGCTGCCGACCACGCTGAGCTCCGGACGCCGCCGGTCTCGCGCCGACGCGAGCACGACGCCGGACGTCTTCACCACCTCGCGCGCGGCGACGAGCTCCGCGCGCTCGCGATGGGCGATCGCGAGCAGCTCGGCCAGCGATCGCGCCGGGAGCTGGCCCGCGGGATCGTCGGTCGGGACCAGCGTGACGTCGAAGACCGCGGAGGGATCGATCTGGACGATGCGGGCGAGCGCGTCGCCGGCCTTGCCCACCTCGGCCTCGCCGACGATGACCGCCTCCTCCCTCGCCGCGACGCTGGCGCGGGCCTGGGTCAGCTCGATCGGCGGCAGCGCACCGGCGTCGACGCGGACCTGCGTCTCGGTGACCAGCCGGCGGGCGAGCTCGAGCGACTCGTTCGCGACCGCGAGCGAGCGGTGCGCCCGGACGAGACGCCAGTAGGCGTTCACCGTCTCGATGACCGCCGCGTCGGTGGCGCGGACGAGCTGCGCGGCCGCGATGCGCTCCTGCCCTTGCGCGACGGTGATGCCGGCGAGGTTGACGTCTCGCCCGAAGCCGCGCAGCAGCGGCTGCCGCACGTGCAGCTCGACGAAGGCCGACGACGTCGGGTTCGACGCGGCGGTCGCCGCGTCCGTCTCGAGGCGCGCCGTGCCGTAGCTCAGCGCGTACTCGGTGCCCCAGCGGGTGCGGCCGGCGAGGCGCGCCTCGGCCGTGGCCGTGTCGCGATACGAGCCCAGCACCGGCGCGCCCGGCAGCCGGTCGCGGTCGAAGCCGATCGAGAGCGACAGCGTGGGATCGAAGGCGCCGCGTTGCCGTTCGACCTCGGCCGCCGCCCGGCGAGGCGCGAAGCCGGCGACGGCGAGGTCGGGATGGTGTCCGAGCGCACGGTCGATGGCGTCGGCCAGCGAGATGCGTACCTCGTCGGCGCGAGCCGTACCGGCGGCGGTCGTGAGCGTGGTGAAGGCGACGACGAGCGCCGCCGTGATGGTGCGGAAGCGGATCATGACTGCATCTCCTGATGCGTGAGAGCGGGCGGCAGCACGCCGGCGCCCGACGCGCGGCGCGTCGCGATGCGCCGGATGACGACGTAGAAGACCGGCGTGAGGAGCAGGCCGAAGAGCGTCACGCCAAGCATCCCGCCGAGGACGGCGATGCCCATGACCTGCCGCATCTCGGCGCCGGCGCCGGTCGCGAGCGCGAGCGGCACGACGCCCATGATGAAGGCGATCGAGGTCATGAGGATGGGGCGCAGGCGCAGGCGGCACGCCTCGAGCGCGGCACGGACCGGATCGACACCTTCGTCCTCGCGAGCGCGAGCGAACTCGACGATCAGGATCGCGTTCTTGGCCGAGAGCCCGACCAGGACGACGAAGCCGATCTGCGTGAAGATGTTGTTGTCGCCGCCGGTGAGCCACACCGCGCCGATCGCGCCGAGCAGCGACATCGGCACGGTGAGCAGCACGGCCAGCGGCAGGCTCCAGCTGTTGTACTGCGCGGCGAGGATGAGGAACGCGAGCAGGATGGCGATCGGGAAGACCAGGCGCCCGGCGTCGCCGGCGAGCTTCTCCTGCAGCGTCAGCTCGGTCCACTCGAAGCCGATGCCCGGCGGAAGCGTCGCCCTGGCGAGCTCCTCCATGGCGGCCACGGCCTCGCCGGTGCTGACGCCGGGCGCCGGCGCACCGCTCACGTCCGACGACGGATACCCGTTGTAGCGGGTGACGCGATCGGGACCGAAGGTCGGCGCGACCTCGACCAGCGTCGACAGCGGCACCATCTCGCCCGCGGCGTTGCGCACCTGCAGGCGACCGATGTCCTCGGGCTCCATGCGGAACGGCGCGTCGGCCTGGATGTTGACCTGGTACGTGCGCCCGGCGCGGTTGAAATCGTTGACGTAGAGCGAGCCGAGCGAGATCTGGAGGGTCTCGAAGATGCCGGCGAGCGGCACGCCCTGGGTCTTGGCCTTGGCGCGATCGACGTCGAGCTGGAGCTGGGGCGCGTTGATCTCGAAGCTGGCCATGAGGCCGGTGAGTCGCGGGTCGGCGGCCGCGCGCGCCATGAGCGCCTGCGTCGCCGCGTGCAAGGCCTCGTGGCCGAGGCCGCCGCGATCCTCGAGCTGGAGCTTGAAGCCGGCGCGCGCGCCGATGCCCGGCACCGGCGGCGGCGGGAAGATGCCGACGAAGCCGTCCTGGATCGTCGCGAGCTTTCCCATCAGGCGACCGGCGATCGCGGACGCGGCGAGCTCGGGAGATCGGCGCGCCTCGAACGGTTCGAGGATCGCGAACAGGACCGCCGCGTTGGTCGCCGTGGCGAAGCCGTTGATCGAGAGGCCCGGGAACGCGACGACGTTCGCCACGCCGGGCTCGGCGAGCGCGAGCGCGGTCATCTGCTGGACGACGGCCTCGGTGCGGTCGAGCGACGCGCCCGGCGGCAGCTGGGCGATCCCGACGAGGTAGTACTTGTCCTGCATGGGGACGAAGCCGGTCGGCACGTCCTCGAACGCCTTCCACGTCACGCCGAGGAGGCCGGCGTAGAGGACGAGGGCGAGGGCGCTGACGCGCAGCACGCGGCGGGTGGCGCCGACGTACCGCTCCGACGCCCACGCGAAGGCGCGGTTGAAGGGGCGGAACAGCCAGCGACCGAAGACCTTGTCGAGGGCGCGCGTGAGGAGATCGTGCTTGCCGTGGTGACCGACCAGCAGGATGCCGGCGAGCGCGGGGCTCAGGGTCAACGAGTTGATCGCCGACAGGATCGTGGAGATCGCGATCGTGATCGCGAACTGCTTGTAGAACTGGCCGGTGAGGCCGCCGAGGAAGGCGGTCGGGATGAAGACGGCCGCGAGGACGGAGGTGATCGCGATGATGGGCCCCGTGACCTCGCTCATCGCCGCGCGCGCCGCCTCGCGCGGCGACAGCCCGCGGGCGAGGTGACGCTCGACGTTCTCGACCACGACGATGGCGTCGTCGACGACGATGCCGATCGACAGCACGAGCCCGAACAAGGACAGCGTGTTGAGCGAGTAGCCGAGGAGGTGCATGACCGCGGCCGTGCCGACGAGCGACACCGGGACCGCGGCGAGTGGGATGATCGACGCTCGCCAGCTCTGCAGGAAGATCACGACGACGAGCACGACCAGGAGCACGGCCTCGAGCAGCGTCGTGGCGACGTTCTCGATCGACGCGCGCACGAAGAGCGTGGGGTCGTAGGCGATCTCGAACTCGACGCCCTCGGGGAGCTGCTTGCTCAGCTCCGCGACGCGGGCGCGGACCGCCGCCGACACGTCCAGCGCGTTGGCGTCCGGCGTCTGGACGATGGCGATCGCCGCCGCCGGCTTGCCGTCGAGCAACGAGCGCAGCGCGTAGCCGCTGGCGCCGAGCTCGACGCGGGCGACGTCGCGCAGCCGCGTCACCTCGCCGGCGGCGCCGGTCTTGATGATGATGTCGCGGAACTCCTCCTCGGAGCTGAGCCGGCCGCCCGTCGTGATCGGGACCTGGAAGGCCGTGCTGGCGTCGGGCTGCTGGCCGATGACGCCGGCGGCGACCTGGACGTTCTGCTCGCGGATCGCCGCGACGACGTCGCTCGCGGTGAGCTGCCGCGACGCCAGCTTGCCGGGATCGACCCAGATCCGCATGCTGTACTCGCCCGCGCCCCACACGGTCACGGCGCCGACGCCGGGCACGCGCTGGAGCTCGTCGCGGACCTCGAGCACCGCGTAGTTGGTGAGGTAGAGCGCGTCGTGCTGCCCGCCCGGCGACGTCAGGTGCACGACCATCAGCATGCTGGGGCTGGTCTTCTCGGTGACCACGCCCAGGCGCTGGGTCTCGAGGGGCAGTCGCGGCAGCGCGCGCGCCACCCGGTTCTGCACCTGGACCTGCGCGCGCTCGGCGTCGACGCCCTGCTCGAACGTGACCGACAGGGACATGCGGCCGTCGGTCGTCGACTGCGAGGACATGTACAGCATGCCCTCGACGCCGTTGATCGCCTGCTCGAGCGGCGCAGCGACGGTCTCGCTGATCACCTCGGGGTTCGCGCCGGGGTACGCCGCGTTGACGACGACGGTGGGCGGCGTGACCTCCGGATAC
Organism: Kofleriaceae bacterium; assembly: GCA_019912685.1. GTDB lineage: Bacteria > Myxococcota_A > Polyangia > Haliangiales > Haliangiaceae > UBA2376. The sequence goes on along the minus strand of JAIOII010000203.1, from coordinate 6,562 downwards.
TCGCTGAGGGGGAGCCGCGTGAGCGCGATCGCGCCGACGATGAGCATCACCGCCGAGACGACCGCCGCGAAGATGGGACGGTTGACGAAGAAGTGGGTGAACTTCACGGCACGCCTCCCGGCGGTGTGGCCTTCACCGGCTTCACCGTCATGCCCGGGCGCGCCATGCCCTTCAGGATCACGAGCTCGCCGCCGGTGACCCCGTGCACGACGCGCAGCCCCTCGACGCTCTCGCCGAGCTGCACCGGGCGCGGCTCGACACCGCCGTCGGGGCGGACCACCAGCACGTGACGGCCCTGCGCGCTGGTGCCGATGGCCTCGTCACGGATGAGGACCACCGGGCGCGGCGCGCCGGTCTCGACGCGCACGCGCGCGAACGAGCCAGGCGTCAGCGCGCCGTCGGGGTTGGCGAGCACGGCGCGGACGCGCGCGGTGCCGGTCGCCGGGTCGATCTGGTTCGAGAGGAAGTCGAGCTTCGCCTCGCGACCCGGCCCGGGCTCGTCGGCGAGCTGCACGTGCACCGGCGCGCCCGGTCCGGCCGCCGCGAGGCGGCGGAACGTGGACTCGTCGACGTCGAGCTCGACGTGGAGGGGATCGACGGAGACGATCGTCGTGAGCAGCGTGCCGCCGCTCGCGGCGCCGCCGATCAGGTTGCCCCGGGTGACGAGCGCCTCGCCCACGCGCCCGCTGATCGGCGCGCGCACGCGGGTGTCGGCGAGATCGATCGTCGCGAGCCGCACCATGGCGCGCGCCGCCTCGACCGCGGCCGCGCTGTCTGCTTGCTCCGCGCTCGCCGACTCGAGCTCCGCCTGCGAGATGACGTCCTCGCGACGCAGCGTCTGCGCCCTCGCCGCCCTGCGCTCGGCGAGCGTGCGTCGCTCCTGGGCCTGGAGGAGCTGCGCGCGCGCCCGCGCCACGGCCGCGCGGAACGGCCGGGCGTCGAGCTCGAACAGCACCTGGCCTCGCGTCACCATGCCGCCCTCGCGGAACCGCACGGCTTCGATGTAGCCACCGACGCGCGGCCGCACGCCGACGTGCTCCACCGCGGCGAGGCGGCCGGTGTAGACGGCCGTCTCGGGCAGCGTGCGCGTGATCGCCTCGATCACCTGCACCTCGGGCAGAGGCGCGGGCGCCGCGGGCGGTCGTGCGATCGCCTGTGGCCCGTCGGAAACGGTGACGGCGATCAGCCCGGCCGTCAGGAGGGACGCGGTGGTGACCGCGCCCAGGAGGATCTTCCTTCTCGCTCTCATCGATGACCTCGCTTGTTCTGCGAGGACGACGGAGCCGGTGGCCGGTCATTACACCCGGAGGAACTCGTTCACCTGGCGGCCGAAGTGGTCGGCGTACTGGAACAGGAAGCCGTGACCGGCGTCGGGGTAGAGCAGGAGCCGCGCGTCGGGGAGACGCTGCGACATCGCGTACGAGTTGTACGCGTGCACCATCACGTCGTTCGTGCCGTTGGCGATCAGCGCGGGCGCCCGGAGCTCGCCGAGGCGCGGGTACGCCGAGTCCTTGCCCATCCCCCACGCCATGATGGCGCCGGCCTGCAGCTTCCAGGTCTCGGGCTTCACCGCGGCGCCGGAGGCGTCGAGCCGCTGGGCGATCCGGCGCAGCGAGGCCCGCCCGGCGGCGCGGCTCGTCGGCGAGTCGTTGAAGAAGAGGTAGAGGAAGTCCTCGTCGTCGTTCACCGGCTTCGCGGCGACCTGCCAGACCTTCTCCGGCGCGCGCGGCGACTCCGCCACCCCACCGGGACCGGTGCCGGCGAGCACGATCCGCCGCACCAGCTCCGGACGATCGAGCGCGAGCTGCTGGGCCACCGCGCCGCCCATCGACCAGCCGAGCACGTCGACCTGGCGCAGGCCGAGCGCGTCGATGAAGGCCGCGGCGTACCGCGCCGCGCCTGCGATGTCGGGCGCGGCCTCACCGCTCGAGAAGCCGACGCCGGCGCTGTCGAAGACGATCACCGGACGCTCGGCGGCGAGCACCTCGAGCAGCGCGGGATCCCAGTGATCGATCGTCCCGCGGAAGCGGTTCAGGAGGACGAGGGGCACCCCCTCGGGGGCGCCGAAGCGGCGGTACGCGAAGCGGACGCCGGAGGCCTCGACGAAGCGCGTGAGGAAGTCGGGTGGATGGGTGGTGCGCATGACGGCTCCTCTCACGCCGCCTTCTTGACGAGGCCCTCGGCCACGAGCGCCTCACGCACGCGCGGCCGCTGCGCGATGCGCGCCAGGTAGGCGCCGAGCGTCGGGTACGGCTTCAGCTCGACGCGCAGCAGCGGCGACCACCGGATGATCGTGAAGGCGTACGCGTCGGCGACGGTGAAGGTTTCGCCGGCGAGGTAGGGCTGCTGCGCGAGGAGCGCGTCGAGCTCGGCGAAGTGGCGCGCCAGGCGCCCGAGCACGTCCTGCTTCGTCGACTCCGCGGTTTCCTTGTGCCAGAGCCACGGGCTGAACGTCTTGTGCAGCTCGCTGCTGACGAAGGTCAGCCAGCCCTGGACGCGGACGCGATCGATCGTCCCCGCCGGAGGGACGAGCGCCGCCTCGGGCGCGAGATCGGCGAGGTACTGGACCAGGGCGGCGACCTCGGTGAGCCGGGTGCCGTCGTCGAGCTCGAGCATCGGCACGTAGCCACGCGGGTTGATGGTGTAGTAGTCGGTGCCGTCCGCGAGCCGATGCGTGCGGAGATCGACCTCGATCAGCTCGAGCGGCAGGTCGGCCTCGCGCGCGACGATGTGGACGGCGAGCGAGCAGGCAGCGGGCGAGTAGTAGAGCTTCATGGCGTTGGTTCCTTTCGCCGTCCAACCTGGACCATGCGCGAACGCGGACCAATTGACAGTCTATGCATGGTTCGTATGCAATCATGCATACGGTGTCCCGACGACCTCGACCGACCTCCGTTGACTGGGGAGACCTGCAGACGTTCCTCGTCGTGTGCGACGCCGGCTCGATCTCCGGTGCGGCGGCCCGCCTGAGCGTCAACCACTCCACCGTGCTGCGACGGATCGCGGCGCTCGAGCGCGCGGTCGCGACGCGGCTCTTCGACCGATCGTCGGGCAGCTACCGGCTCACGCCCGCCGGGGAGGAGCTCGCCGGCGGGCTCGCCGGGATGGCGCGGCGGATCGAGGCGTCGAGCCGCCACGTCGAGCGCCGGGACGACGAGCTGAGCGGCGAGGTCCGGCTGACGACGACCGACACCCTCGCGCACGGGCTGCTCATGCCCGCGATCGACGCGTTCTGCACGCGTCACCCCGGCGTCCGCGTCCAGCTCATCATCAACAACCACTTCCTCAGCCTGACCCGGCGCGAGGCGGATATCGCCGTGCGCGGCTCCAACAGCCCGCCGGAGACCCTGCTCGGTCGCCATCCGGGCGACATCCAGACGGCGCCGTATGCCTCGCGCGCGTACCTCGCGTCGGTCGGCCGGCGGCGCAAGCTCACCGAGCTCTCGTGGATCGCGCCCGACGACTCGCTCGCGCACCTCGCGCAGGCCAGGTGGCTCCTCCGCACGATCCCGCCGGCGCAGATCGTCATGTCGATCGACAGCCTCGTCGGGATGGTGCACGCGGTCGAGCACGGGGTGGGCGCGGCGATGCTCCTCTGCCCGCTCGCCGACGTGCGCAAGGAGCTGGTGCGGCTCGCCGAGCCGGACCCGGCCCTCGACACCCAGATCTGGATCCTCACGCACCCCGACCTCCGCCACGACGCGCGGGTCCGCGTCTTCTCGCAGTTCCTCTTCGAGCGACTCGGCGACGATCCGCGGTTGAGCCGATGACGTCGCCGCCGACGTCACGGCTCGACTGGAGCGCGGTGCAGTTCTTCGTCGCCGTCGCCGAGACCGGGAGCATCGCCGGGGCCGCCCGGCGGCTGCGCGTGAACCACTCGACGGTGCTGCGCAGGGTCGCGCAGCTCGAGGACCACCTCGGCTGCCGCCTGTTCGACCGGCTCCCGGGAGGCTACGTCCTCACCGCCAGCGGCAACTCGCTGGCGCAGCATCTCGCCGGCGTGAGCGATCAGGTCGAGTCCGTCCACCGGCAGCTCACCGGGCTCGATCCCTCACTCGAAGGCACGCTGCGCGTCACCTCGAGCGACGTCGTCGTGGAAGGGCTGCTCATGCCGCTCCTGGCCGAGTTCCGCCGCCGACATCCGGGCGTGACGTTGCAGCTGGTGACGAGCTACGGCTTCGCCGCGCTGACCCGCCGCGAGGCCGACGTCGCGGTGCGAGGCGCCGACCGCGCGCCGCACGACCTCGTCGCGCAGCGCGTGGGTCACATCGAGACCGTCCTGTGCGCGTCGAAACGCTATCTCGCGCGCGTGGGCACCGACACGCCGCTGGCCGAGCACCGGTGGATCACGCTCGACGAGTCCATCGCGTTTCCGATGCTCGACGCGTGGATCCGCAAGCACGTGAGCCGCGAACGCATCGTGCTCCGCGTCGACAGCCTGGTCGGCGCCGCCGACGCCGTCGCGGCCGGCCTCGGCATCGGCATGCTCCCGCGCCCGCTCGTCGCCGCGCGCCGCGACCTCGTCCAGCTCGGGCAACCCGAGCCCGGCCTCGAGAAGCCGATCTGGGTGCTCGTCCACCCCCAGATGCAGCGCAACGCCCGGGCGCAGGCGCTGTTCCGGTTCCTCTGCGAGTCGCTCTCCACCGACCCGCGCCTCGCGCACGCGTGACGCTCGGAGCTCACGCGGCCAGCGCCGCTTCCAGCGCCCGGCGCGCACGATGCACGCGCACGGCCGCTGCGTTGCGCGTGATGCCCTCGCGAGCCGCGAGCTCGCCGAGCGAGCCGCCGTCGAGAAAGACCGTGCGCAAGGCGTCGCGGTGACGCGGCGCCAGACGGCCGAGCAGGGTCGCCGCAGCCTCGGCGGTCACCGGCGCGTCGCTCGCGTCGCCGCCGGGCCGGATCGAGTCGCGAAGCGCGGCGTGTCGCGTCGACGCGCGCAGATGGTCCATCGCGGCGTTGTGGAGGATCCGCTGGAACCAGCCGAGCGCGCGCGCGGGCTCGCGCGGCGTCAGGTCACGCTCGAGCAAGCGCAGGAGCGAGCTCTGGAAGAGGTCCTCGGCCACGGCCGCGCAGCCGAGCCGGCGAAGGTAGGCGAGGAGCTCGGCGCGATGCGCGAGGAGCTCGGGCACGAACTGGGTGGCAGCGCGCGTCGACATGGTGACTCCGTGGGTCGCGAGGAGCGAGGGATCGAGCTCAGGGAGCCGGCGCGCGCAGCGGCAGCGCGAGCGGACGCATGGGCGCGCCGCTGGCGCCGCGCAGCTTGATCGAGCCGGCGATGAAGGCGAACTCGTAGACGCGGTCGCGCGCGAGCTCCTCGAGGTTGACGACCTCCATGAACGGCATGCCGCGCTCGGCGAGGAGGTAGGTGTGGACCGGGACCCAGTTATCCTCGGTCTCGACCGGGAAGGTCTCGAGCGACAGGTTGTCGGCGCCGAGGGTCATCGCGCCCTGCTCCTCGACGAGCCAGCGCGCCGCCGCGAGCCCGAGGCCCGGAGGCGCGTCCATGTAGCGTTCGTTGCTGGTGTAGAAGTGCCGCATCCGCCCGGTGCGGATCAGCACGACGTCGCCCGGCTCGAGCCGCGTCCCCTGGCGCTCGAGCGCGACCTGCAGATCGACCGGCGAGATCCGGTACGACGGCGGCAGCTCGTCGACGCCGCGCGCGCCCGCGACGTCGATCAGCACGCCGCGCGCGATGATCGGCGGCAACGCCTCGGCGCCGCCGCGGCGCCAGCCGAGATCGCCGACGTGCTCGTCGGCGGTGTACCCGTTCCAGATCTCGCCGTGCAGGCCGAAGTGGTTGAGCGCGTCGATGTGCGTGCCCATGTGCGTGTACATCGACACGGCATCGCCCGTGTAGCTGACCTTGGCGTTCAGCGCGTCGCCGACCTTCATCGGATCGTCGACCGCGGTGCCGCGCGGCGTGTGGGTGAGGAAGTACTGGTAGCGGGGGTCGCCGAGCGCGTACCAGCTCGGCATCCCGACGAAGTACTCGACCGCGAGGTCGTAGACCTTGCCGCCGCCGATCCGCTGGAGGATGCGAAGCCGGCTGGCGTCGGTCATCAGGTTGAGGGTGCCGATCTGGTCGTCGGCGCCCCACGGGCTCTTGCCGACTCGCTCGGCGCGCGCCGCGGAGGCGAACGCCGACGAGATCGGAGGGGTGGAGTCCTTGCCGCAGGCCGCGAGGGCCAGCGACGCGAGAGCGATCAGGCGCGTTGTGGGTTGCATGAGCCCACGCTAGGCAAGTTCCTGCGAGTAGAGAATGACCGCTATGGTGCAGTGACTCTTTCTTATTGGTTTACAATCGTCCCGTGGACCGATTCACCGCCATGACGTCGTTCCGCCGCATCGTCGAGGCGCGCAGCTTCTCGGCCGCCGCGCGCCAGCTCGGGCTCTCGGCGGCGGCGGTGACCAAGCACGTGCAGTGGCTCGAGGACGAGGTCGGCGTGCCGCTCCTGCACCGCACCACCCGCAGCGTCGCCCCGTCGGAAGCGGGCGCCGCCTACTACCAGCGGTGCGTCGAGATCCTCGACGACGTCGAGGAGGCCGACGCGGCGGCGCGCGG
>JAIOII010000003.1 GCA_019912685.1 Kofleriaceae bacterium | reverse complement strand
CCGCGGCGTCGACGGCGTTGACCCGCGGCGCCCGCGCCCGCCCGCGCCCTGCTCGACGTGACCGCGCAGCGGCGACCGCGACCGCGCCGGTGTCGCGCGCGGCCATTCGGTCAGCGCGCCAGCGCGCCTGCCGCGACCGCGCGGTCGCGGTCAAGTGGCCGATCTCCATGCGGTCGGGCGGACGCTCACGTATGAACTGCGGTGTGAACCAGTCCTCGACGGGCCGGTTCGAGGTGGGCAGTGTCGATGCGCTCTAGTAGCAGCGGATGATGAACGGGTGCACATGTTGCGGTGGTCTCCATGTCGAGCGCGACTCCGTCATTGATGCTCACCCTCACCTCCGAGCAAGTGGCGTAAGAAGGCTTCGCGCCCGTTCAGGAAGTCCCGTGTGATCCGGAAGTGCTCAGTATCTTCGTAGGCGATCGATCGGATGCCTTCCGGACCGAGGTGGTAGATCGTGGCGCCCGGGTAGGCCATAAGGATCGGCGAGTGCGTCGCAATCACGAACTGAGATCTCGTCCGGTCGACGAGGTCGTGCACGATCTTCAGCAGGGAGAGCTGGCGCTGCGGCGACAGTGCCGCCTCTGGCTCGTCGAGGATATAGAGTCCGTTCCCGCGGAAACGATAGTTGGCAAGGGCGAGGAACGATTCCCCGTGGGATTGCTCGTGCGGCGAGACGCCACCGTAGGAGTCGACCACCCCGAGGCGCTCAATCTCGGAACCAACGGTGAAGTAGCTCTCCGCGCGCAGGAAGAAGCCGTCCTTCGGGCGACCCGTGCCGCGCACCGGCCGCAAGAACTGGTGCAACACGGACTCGGACGGCCGGGTGCTGAACGAGAAGTTGCGCGAGCCACCCTCGCGGTTGAAGCCGGTTATCACAGCGATCGCTTCGATCAGCGTCGACTTGCCCGAACCGTTTTCGCCGACGAAGAACGTGACCTTCGGATCCAACTCCAGCTCGTCGAGCGCGCGGACCGCCGGGATCGAGAAGGGGTAGTTTGCGAAGGTCGGGACCCTATCGCGCATCAGCCGGATCGCACGCAGGAATCCTTGGCCGGTGCGCATGCAGTCTGAGTCTACCCGATTCGACGCGAACCCTGCGGTCTCGGCGCGGAGCTCAGATCAGATTCAGATGGGAAACGAGCAATAAGTGAGCGACCGAAAACCGCTCCTACCTCGGGCAACATCGGCGCCTCATCGCCGCCCTGGGACGGACATGGTGTCGCTTGATCGATTCCAGTGAACGACGACTGCGAGCACATTGTTCTCGATGTTGCGTATCACGTTCTCTTTCGCCGCCGCAAAGTACCTGCGCGTTTCGTTCTGGTCGTGCGACTCCGGCTGACTTTGCCGAGGGCTTCCCAGCCGGGCAAGAGAAGATCTCGAGACCTATAGAGAGTAAGCCGACCATCCCGATACGCCAACGTGCCATCGAGTTCAGTTCGAGCCAATTGCATAGTGGATATGAGCGCTTGCACCCCATCGGCGCCGAACGTATATCGGGGGGTTGCCCCGTCGTCCACGGGCTCAAGTCCAGTAATGCGATACGCGCAGCAAAATCCTGTTCCGTCGGGAAGTTCCACCGGAAGTCCAAACTCAAGTATCACCTTCCGTCGCCCGCGGCCCTTGCACCTCAGATCGTACTCTCTGTGTGCCGCAACCGCAGTTACGATTGCGTAAGAAGGCAACTCAGATGACTTGGTCATTGGAACGCTAGTACCTCTTCGCTAGTACCTCTTCGGGGGGCGGAGGCGGAACCGGTGGATTGTCGTCGCGACACTGCCGGATGCAGTCTGCCAGATCATGGTTGGCCTGCCGCCAGCAAGAAGCTCGCCTCGCTGGATCCCGTAGCTTGCGGCACTTCCTATTGTCGTTTTCCCACTTAGGCATGCAAATCGTCTCGACGCACTCCTTTTCCGGGCCTCTCGGATCATGTGGAGGAATAGAGGGTCTCCAAGGCCTCCGCGGTGGACGGACGCCGCCGCCCCCACCGCCATCGCCTCCACCGCGAGGACCATCTCCACCGCCGCCACCGCCGCTACTTCCGCCGCTGCCTTCGTACTCGTCGCACACCTGTGTTTCCGTAAGAACGATGGTCTCGATACCATTCGCATTCGTCACCACGGTTGGCAGCCGTTCCCAGCGGCAGATACGAAAGCGTTCGATGGTGCCAGTGGACGTGGCTGGTGTCAGTGTGCCACACTCATTGCCATCGTATGATTCGACAGCCGACGCCGCAGCGGATTGTAGATACGACCCGACGAATGGGTCGTACGCCCGCCCGTCTTCCAAGTGCAAACGCGGCCGCAAGTTCCTGGGACCGGTTCCGAGCCCCCCAGAGTTGGTGATCGCCGTGGTTTCCGTCTCTTCATAACGCATTCCGTCGTCGGCGCGAAGTGGCTGGTAGACGGAGGATCCTACGGTCACGCGGTCCCATCCAAAGGCATCGGGATCGATAGCCCAGACCTGCGTCGCGGTGCCACTCGACGGCCAGGACCATGCTTCAAGAGCTCGGCCGTTCGCGTCGCTGTGCAGGTATCGCCGCGAGACAGTCGCCAACGGGTAGTCCGTCTGCCAGTACGCAATGGCTCGCCGGTCGACCCTGTCCTGCGCGCCAGCAACGTGAGTGCCTGAGGACGTCGTAATCACCTAGCACCGTGCTCTCGCCAACCGCTGACGGAGGTCAGCAGAAGCGGAGACACGATGCCGAAGAAGAAGAAACCAGGGGTGGGAGGACGGGAGG
>JAIOII010000202.1 GCA_019912685.1 Kofleriaceae bacterium | reverse complement strand
ATCACGTCGCGCATCGTCGCCATCGAACCGACCGAGGACGGCCGCCCGTCGCCGCGCGCGTGGATCCGCACGTTCGCCGACGGCCGCGCCATGTACGTCGCCGCGTACGCGACCCACGTGACCGCCGCCACCGCGTACATGAACATCGCGTTCCCGCTTCCCGGCGGCCACCTCGCCAGCATCCTGCGCCTCGACAACGTCGCCGGCACCGACGGAGGCGTCGTCCTCTCGACGCGCACCGGCGGCGACGCCGGCATCTGGCTCTGCGCGCGCGCCTTCGGTCGGACCTGGCCGCTGCGCCTGCCGCTCGCCGAGACGATCGCGGTGTGGACGCGCGACGACCCCGCCGCTCCCGCCGAGCTGCGCGCGCTCGCACCGCCCGGCGCCACCTCGATCGCGCGCCACGATCTGTGGCTGTGCGGCGTGCACTACCTGACGCTCGACTACGCGATGACGCCGCTGACGCCGATGCCGCCGCTGCCGGGCTGACGACTCAGCTCGCGAGCACTTCCTGTGCGCGCAGCACCGCGGCGGGCCGCTTCTTCACGCCGAGCTTCTGGTAGAGGCGGAAGAGCCGGCTCTTGATCGTGCCGGTGCGGACGCCGAGCGTCTGCGCGATCTCGTCGTTCGACAGGCCGCGCCACAGGAGCGCGAGCAGCCGCGCGTCGGTGATCTGCAGGCCGAGCCCGCGCGCCAGCTGCTCCGCGATCTGCCGGCTGCCCGAGCCCTGCGCGATCGCCAGCTCGATGAGCAGCGTGCCGGGCCGGGCCAGGCTGCGGGCGCGCACCCGCACCGTGAGCTCCCCGTGGACCAGCCGCTCGAGCGCGTGGCCGTGCCGCTCGACCTGGGCGCGGAGGCCGGGCAGGGCGACCGTCAGCCATGGCGGCATGACGCCGAGCGGGCTGTCGAGCATGGAGCGCGCGCTCGCGTTCATGTACATGGCGCGGGCCGACGCGTCGGCCACGACCACGCCGACCTCGGCGCTCTCGAGCACCGACAGGAGGAGGTCCATCGTCGCGGCGGGACCCTCGGGCGCACGAGGAACCACGGTGGCGCGATCGACGCCGGGAGGAGATAGCGGCGGGAAGGCGTTCAGCATGGCCCACCTTTGTTCACGCCGCGTGCCGCGAAACGAACCCAGGTTTTTGCGCCACTTGCGTGCGCAAACCGCTGTTCGGGTCCGGACAGTGGCTCGTTCGCCTTGCGTTTCCGGCGATCGGAGCCGATCAGGTCGGGCGCGATCCTCCGAGAATCAGAGACAGGTTGGTGGCCGTGACTCGGTGCAGCGCGGCGGAGAGCGACTTCGGCGTGAACCCCTCGAACGCGACCTCGAGCACGTCCATCGGGCCGACGTGCAGGCGGTCGGCAGTGAGCGCGAGCCCGCCGAGGTGGAGGTCCTTGACCGTCATGTCGACCGCGCCGGCGCGGGCGCCGATCACGCCCTCGCCTGGCTGGACCAGCGAGCCGACGATCAGGAGGTCGACGATGCCGGGCGCGTCATCGCCGCCGAACCGGATGGTCCCGCCGAAGGCGTCGAGGTTGCGGGGGGCGACCATGGAGAGGTGGATGTTGAGGTCGCCGACCGACAGCGAGCGGAGGCGGCCGGGCTTCTCGTCCTTCTTGTCCGGCTTGTCGGGGGAGGGGCTGGGCGCGCGCCGGCCCGGGATGCGCGGGTCGGCGAGCGAGCGCAGCGGGATCCGATCGAAGGCGGCGACCGCGCTCGCGTCCTGGTCGAGCGCGAACGAGATGATCTCCTTGGTGCCGAGGATCGGCATGCCGTAGCCGATGCGGAAGCGGCCGTTGTCGATCCCGATGTCGAGGAACGCGCCCTCGATCCACGAGAGCCCGTGCTCGAGCTTCTTGAAGTCGAACGCGCCGTCCTTGATCTCGACGTTCACCGTCTGGTCGAGCGTGCGCGTGCCGACGACCGGCAGATCGAGCATCACCTTGATCGTGAGCCCGACCGAGCCGCCGATCGCGTCGAGGAAGCGGAGCCGCTCCTGTCGCAGCCCTGCCGGTTCGGGCGGCGGATCGGCGGGCACGGGCGGCGGTGTCTTCGAGCGGAACGCCGTCAGATCCGGAACGTGCAGCTTCACGTCGGCGAGCGAGGCGTGCTGCGCGTTGAGCTCCACGCCGCCGCCGGCCGACTTCGTGAGCCGCACGCCGTGCGGGAGCTCGATGCCCTCGATGTGCATCTCGTAGCGGCCGTCCTTGTCGCGCAGCCAGAACCGCTCCGCCGACGCGGACTCGGTCGCCCAGTCGACGCCCTTGAGCCGGCCGGCGAGCGCGTCGAACGCGACCGTGCCGGCGCCGTACTCGACCGATCCGCTCTCGCCCTTGAGCCCCTCGATGACGGCGCGCGGGAAGTCGAGCCGCCGCGTCTGGTCGTCCAGCGTGAAGGCGAGGCCGTCGACGCGGATGTTGCCCTGGGTGCGGTGCTCGCTCACGTCGAGGCAGCTTAGCGCCCATGGTGCGCAACCTCACGTCACGACGTGACAATCCCGCTTCAGCATTCGTGCTTGCGATGCATCCTCACTGGTGTACAACCGCGCGCTATGCGCACGCGCACACCTTCCTTCCTGGCCGCCGTCGCGGCGACCCTGTTCCTGTTCGCCTGCGGCGATGACACGGGCGGTGACAACGTCGACGCCCGCCGCATCGACGCGCCGATGGCGGATGCCGCCGAGACCGACGCCCCGGACATCGACGCCCCCGACGTCGACGCGGGCATCGACGCCGCGCCCGACGCGATGGTCGACGCCCCCACCGACGCGATGCCCACGCCGTCGGAGTCGATCGGCTTCGTGCGCGCTGCGAGCGGCGCCGTCA
>JAIOII010000201.1 GCA_019912685.1 Kofleriaceae bacterium | reverse complement strand
GTCGAGCGCGGCACGAGCGCGATCGACGACGCCGTCGACCGGGACCTTCTCGCCGGTGACGGCGCGAGCCCGAGGAGCGCGCGGATCGCCGCGCTCGTCCGCCCGCGGGCGCGGAGCTCGAGCACCTGGCCGAGGAGGATGAGCGTCACGATCACGGCGGCGGCCTCGAAGTACGTCCCGACCTCGCCGCCCTCGCGGAACGCCGCCGGGAAGATGCCGGGCGCGATCGCGGCGACGAGGCTGTAGCCGAAGGCGACGCTCACGCCGAGCCCGATGAGCGTGAACATGTTGAGGCTCCGGTTCCTCACCGAGCGCACCGCGCGCTCGTAGAACGGCCACGCGGCCCACGTACACACCGGCGCGGCGAGCGCGAGCTCGGCGAAGACGCGGCCGCGGTGCGTGAGCACGCCCGAGATCGCGTGATCGAAGAGCATGTCGATCATCACCAGCGCGAAGAGCGGCGCGGTGAACACGAGCGAGACCCAGAACCGCCGCGTCATCGACACGAGCTCGGGATCCGGGCGCTCCTCCGCCGTCACCACCAGCGGCTCGAGCGCCATCCCGCAGATCGGGCAGCTCCCCGGCCCGACCTGGCGGACCTCCGGGTGCATCGGGCACGTGTAGATCGCGTCTCCGGCCACCGCCGCAGCCGGCGGCGGCGGCCTCATCACCTCGTGATCGTGGACCGGCGGCGGCGCGCCGTGGTGATGGTGCTGGTCATGCTCGTGGTGGTGACCGGGATGTTCCTGCATGGGGCCTCGCCTTCACGACGCACGTGCTCGCGCGCCATTACAGGTGCAACCGGCAGGCCGGCGCGCATTCGCGCTGGTCGCCGGCTTGACCGGGGCGCATGGATTCGCGATGCATCGCCCATGCGGACGTGCGCGATCGTGCTCCTGGCGGCGCTGGTGACGGCATGCGGCGGTGACGACGCGACGTCGGACGTCGATGCCGCCCCGCCCCCGCGGCTGGTCGTCCTCGAGACCCAGGTCGACGCGTCGGGGCTGTCCCCGGAGGTCACGTTCACGCTGCCGGAGACGACGCGCTCGGTCACGGTCGTCGTCGAGGGCGCGCCGGCCGCGCTCTACGCGCTCGGCGCGCTCACCTTCGCCGACGGCACGGACCAGGTGGGCCTCCCGGCGGGCGCGCCCGGCCCGGCGATGCAGGCGATGTACCGCGACGAGCAGATCGGCCAGATGCCGGGCTCGCTCCTGCAGTCGATCCGGCTCGGCACCTTCACCCACGTCTATCCCTACCGCCCCGATCAGGCGCTCGTGCCCGGCACGGCGAGCCTGCGCGTCGCGTCCGACACGCCCGGCCCCGTGCGCGTGACCGTGCTCCTGCCCGAGGAGAACGGCGCGCGCGTCCTGCCGCTCAACGTGTTCGTCGTCTCCGACACGCTGCCGATGCCGGCGACCGACCAGTTCACGACCGAGCTCTCGCGCATCCTCGCGCAGGCCGGCGTCACCGTGCGCGTCGCCCACATGGAGCGGCTCGCCGGCACCGCGCTCGCGCAGATCACGATGTCGACCGAGCCGCAGGAGGCGCCCGACAGCCAGGCGGCGATGCTGCCGGCGCTCGTCGGCGATCACGTCGCCGGCGGGCTCGACCTCTTCTACGTCGAGTCGCTGCCCGCCGGCATCGCCGGCCTCTCGCTCGGCACCCCCGGGCCGCCGGTGCGCGGCAGCTACTACTTCGGCGTGCTGTGGCGGAGCGGCCTCGGCTCGACGCAGGCCGCGCGCGTGGTCGCGCACGAGGTGTCGCACTTCCTCGCGCTCCAGCACCTCGTCAACACCGGCGTGTCGGGCGCCACGTACCCCGACCCGCTCGACGACACGACGCCCGGCGAGGACAACCTGATGGAGGACGGCACGCTGCTCACGCCCGGCCAGGCCTTCGCGCTCCAGCGCAGCGCGCTCCTCGTCGCCGAGTGACGCCGCGCGCAGCGCCTACCGGTGCTCGGGCCAGAGCAGGTGGTACGCGCGGTGCGAGAGCACGAGCTGCGCGTGCTCCTCGAGGTCGCCGCCGGCGTCGCGCAGGACCGAGAAGTTGAAGTCGACGAGCGCGAGGCCGTCGGAGATCGCCGCGAGCAGCTCGTCGATGCGCGCCGCGTGGGCGCGGTCGGTCGCGAGCGCCGAGAGCCGCGCGCGCACCTCGTCGAAGTGCGGCCGGGTGCGCGCGTTGAGCGCGAGGATGCGCGCCGGCCGCAGCCACGAGAGCACCATCGCGGCCATCGCGCGCGTGTCGGCGACCATCGCCTCGGGCGCGAGCGACGGCTCGACCAGGCCGATCATCGCCGGCTGCGCCATGCGCGTCTCCGAGGCCGCCTTGAAGAGCAGCGCGCCGGGGTGGATGTTGTTGTGCGCCATCCCGCTCTCGTGGAGCAGCGCGACCTGGCGCGTGATGAGGAAGCCGAGCGCGAGCGCGCCGTCGACGTTCAGGTCGACGTCGGCGAGCTGCGAGCCGAAGCGCGGATCGTCGATGAACTCGCTGAACAGGAGCAGCGAGCCCGTGTTGGTGTCGAGGATGACCTTGTGCAGCGTGGTCATCATCCCGCGCCGCACCTTCTTGAGCGTCGGCCAGTACACCTGCGTCCACGCGTCGACGAGGCCGCGCGGATCGGGGAGCTGGTGCAGGTCGATCATCGTCACCAGCTTGGGGAACGTGTTGGCGTCGGGGAACTGGCCGGCGGCGAGCAGGTCGACGCGCGGCGCCGCCACGTAGATCGGATGGCCCTTCACCTTGCCGAGGCACTTCTGGATCTCGTAGCCCCACGTCGTCACCGCCGCCTCGGCGAGCTCGACCTGCGGCTTGGTGATGCTGTCGTCGCGGCGGCGGTTGTAGACGGACTGGAGCCGCTGCGCGCGGTCGACGATCGGCGCGCCCATCGTCGCCGAGAAGTAGAAGCGCGCGTCGGCGCTGCGGTCGTCGAGCTCGGGCAGGACCGCGCGCAGGTCGGCGATGACCGACCCGACGTGCGGGTAGCGGGCCGTCGGATCGCGCTCGAGGCAGCGCTCGATGATCGGGTAGAGCGGGCGCGGCACGCTCTCGGGGTAGTGCACGCTCGACTTGCCGCCGATGACGATGCCGTCGCCGATGCGCATCAGGAGGCCCCACATGTCGTCGGCCTTGCCGTACGGCATCTCGTCGGTGAAGAGCGCGTGCAGCGCGCCGCCGACCGCGAAGATGTCGAGCGCGGTCGTCACCGGCAGCTCGGCGAGCCCCGGATCGACGGTCTCGGGCGGCACCGAGTAGCCGGGCGAGCCGAACACGCGCCCGCGATAGTGCGTCGCGTAGGTGCCGCCGACGACGTCGTCGAGCGAGAGCGCGAGGTCGAAGTCGAAGAGGTAGGCGACCGCGGCCCGATCGTCGAGCAGCACGTTGCGCAGGGTGAAGTCGCGGTGGAGCAGCCGCACGTCGTGCAGGTGGCCGAGCGCGTCGAGCGCTTGCATGAGGAGCTGCACGCGCGCGCGCGCCGTCACCTTGTGCCTGGTCGTCGCCTCGAGCAGCGTCCCGCCCATGCGCGGCGTGACGAAGAGGTAGTTGTCGGCGATCGGCGCCGCGACGTACATCGGCAGGAGGCCGGGGTGCGAGAGCGCGGCGATGCGCGCGACCGCCGCCAGGTTGATGTGGTGATCGCGTCGCGTGACGTCGTCCGAGCGGATCTGCTGCAGGTAGGTCGTCTGGAACGTCTTGCCGACGACCTCCTCGACCCCGCCCGTGCCATCGAGCCGCCGCTCCATGTTGGACACCGTGCCCATGCCGCCCGCGGCCAGGTGCGTGCCACACGTCCGGTAGAGGTAGCGGCCGTACCGAAAGACCAGATCCGGCCGCTGCAGGTCATCCGCCCGCAGCAGCCCGATCTGCGTGTTCTCCGCCCAGGGTGGGGGCGTCATGGTTCCGCCCAGCGCGCCACGGGCGAGGGCGGCAATGATGGTACGTCCTCCGGCCCGGGTGCGGCAAATGAGGCCCGCGTAAGTCCGCGTTCACCATGGTGAACGGCGCGCGCGGCGGCAATTTGTCGCAGCGACGCACGATCGCGGCATCACGAGCAAGCCGGCATGGTACCTGCTGCACCCAACCCGGATGCTCGAGCACCGCCACGCCAAGCTGGTCGCGCTCTTCACGTTCCTGATGCTGGTCATCGGCGGAACCGTGAACGTCAAGGGCGCGAGCCTCGCATGTACCGAGCCCACGCTGTTCTGCCGGGGCGAGCTGTTCCCCGAGATGAAGGGCGGCGTGCTCTACGAGCACGGCCACCGGCTCTGGGGGATGGGGCTCGGCTTCCTGCAGATCATCCTGACCGCGCTGCTCGTCATCCGCCGCCGTGACATGCGCCGGCTGGCCTGGGGCACGTTCGCCATGGTGTGTGTGCAGGG
Organism: Kofleriaceae bacterium; assembly: GCA_019912685.1. Taxonomy (GTDB): domain Bacteria; phylum Myxococcota_A; class Polyangia; order Haliangiales; family Haliangiaceae; genus UBA2376. The sequence continues at coordinate 5,139 of JAIOII010000201.1, read as the reverse complement.
CACGCTGGGCGCGCTCACCGTCGCGTTCAAGCTGCCCTGGTACGTGTCGACGGCGCACCTGCTCTTCGGCATGGTGTACTTCGCGACCCTGCTCTGGATCGTCTACCTGACGCGCCCGGCGATCGGGCCGCTCCCGGAGGAGCAGCACCGCCATCGCGCGCGGCTCGAGGCGCTCGGCAGCGGCCGCCGCTGGATCGAGCTCGCGCTCGGCGTCCTGTTCGTGCAGCTCGCGCTCGGCGCGCTCGTGCGCCACTTCGAGGCGACGCTCGCGTGCATCGGCATGCCGGAGTGCACGGTCGACGGCCGCTGGTGGACGCCCTTCATCGAGCAGCGGCTCCACATGATCCACCGCGGCTTCGGGATCGTGACGGCGCTCGTCACGCTCGTCGCCGCCGTGCAGGTGTGGCGGCGCGCGGCGTCGTGGCCGGCGTTGCGGGCGCTCGCGGTCGCGGCGCCGGTCGTCGCGGCGGCGCAGGTGGCGCTCGGCATCTTCACGGTGCTGACGCTGCGCCAGGACATCGTCGCCGTCGGTCACTTCGCGGGCGCGATGCTCCTGTGGAGCGCGTGGATCGGCGCGTTCATCGTGACCGGCTCGGGCCGGCGGTCGATGGTCGGCGCCGTCGCCGGCGAGGAGAAGCGCCGCGGCTTCGCGGGGGCGGTGCCGTGACCCTTCGCCTCGCGCCTTCGGTGCTCGCTCCGGGTGAACGCGCCATCGCGACGGCGGACGTGATCGCGCTGGTCAAGCCGCGCATCCTGTTCATGACGCTCGTGACCGCCGCCGGCGGCATGAGCCTCGCGCCCGGCGGCTTCGAGCTGTGGCGCGCGCTGGTCGTGCTCGCGGGCACCGCGTTCATCGTCGGCGCCGCCAACACGCTCAACATGTACCTCGAGCGCGAGGTCGACTGCCTGATGGTCCGCACCAAGGACCGTCCGCTGCCGGCCGGCCGCCTCGAGCCGCGCGTCGCGCTCGGCTTCGGCGTGGCGCAGGCGTTCGTCGCCGTCCCGCTCCTCACCTTCGGCCTCGGCGCGGCCGGCCCGATCACCGGCCTGTGCGCCGTGATCGCGTTCGTCGCGTACGTGATGGTCTACACGCCGATGAAGCAGCGCTCGCACGTCGCGACGTGGATCGGCGCGATCCCGGGCGCGATGCCCGCGCTCATGGGCTGGACCGCAGTCACCGGCCGCATCGATCCCGGCGGGCTCGCCGTGTTCTCGGTGCTCTTCGTCTGGCAGATCCCGCACTTCCACGCGATCACGCTGTACCGCCTGCGCGACTACCAGCGCGCGGGGCTCGCGACGTTGCCCGGCGCGCGCGGCGACGCGGCGACGCGCGTCGAGATCGTGATGTACGCGTTCGTGCAGCTCGCGTGCAGCCTCCTCCTGTACGCGCTCGGCGTGTGCGGCGAGCTCTACCTCGTCATCGCCTCGGTGAGCGGCCTGGCCTACGCGGGCTACGCGGCGAGCGGCCTCTTCCGCGGCGACGCGAAGTGGGCGCGCCGGCTGTTCCTCGCGTCGATCCTGTACCTTCCGCTCGTGTTCGGCGCGATGGTCCTCGACGGCCGACTGTGACACGGTGTCGTCCGTGAGCACCGACGCCGTCCCCTCCGGTCCCGCGAAGCGTGCGCTCTTCGGACAGCCGTTCGCGTGGCTCGTGCTCGCGATCGTGCTCGCGATGGTTCCGTTCGCCGGCTGGCTCGCGCAGAGCGGCTGGCCGTGGACGCGCATCCACCCGGCGGTGAACGCGATGCTCAACGGCTCGGCCGCGGTGTTCCTGGTCGCGGGCGGCCTCGCGATCCGCAAGCGCAAGCTCGAGCTCCACCGCCAGTGCATGCTCGGCGCGTTCACCGCGTCGACCGTGTTCCTCCTCAGCTACCTCGCGCGCTTCGCCACGACCGGCGCGCACCGTTACCCCGGCACCGGCGGCGACAAGACGTTCTACCTCGTGCTCCTCGGCACGCACACGGTCCTCGCCGCCGTCGCCCTGCCGCTCATCCTGCGCGCGCTCTGGCTGGCGCTCCAGGATCGCCGCGCCCAGCACCGCCGCATCGTCCGCTACGCGTACCCGATCTGGCTCTACGTCTCGGTCACCGGCGTCGCGGTCTACGTGATGCTCTACCACGTCGGCCCGTCGCTTTCTTGACGGGCTTCGGCGCCGGCTTGCGCGGCGCCGAAGGCGCCCTCCCCGGCCTCGGCTCAGCCGATTCCTCGCGGATGATGCGATCGAGCGTCGTGAGGAGGGTCGAATCATCGACCATGGCGGCTAGATCTCCGACGCGGGAACGAGCGACCTCGAGCGAGAGGCTTGCCGGCCGCGCGCGCACCAGACCACGCACGTCCTCGAGGTCCTTGGGGCGGCCCGCCAGCATCTTCAGGGCCACGAGATCCGCCGTGTCGATGAACGGAATCTGCCGGCCGCCGATCCGGTGCACCCGGACACGCTGGAGCATCTCCTCCTCGAGCCCCGGTCCTGCGAGGACGATGTCGACCGGCATCTGCGACGCCACGTGATCGACGGGCACGACGCGGGTCTCCGCGATGAACGTGGTCACGTCACCCACGTCGCGCATCGCGAATCCGTGCGAAGCAAGCACGGACAAGAGCTCGCGCACGCCGGTCCGCGGGAGCTCGACGGTCACGTCGATGTCGGCCGTGAAGCGTGGCACACCCGCGGCCGCGACCGCTTGCGCGCCGAACACGTACCAGCGCACGTGAGCCGCCGCGAACGCTCGCGCCAGATCAGCGAGCGCGTCGCTGACGTCGCCCGGCACGGTCGAGCAGCCTCCTGAGCCTCACGGCGGCTTCGAGATCGGCACGACGGTCCGCGTCGGTCAGCGCTAATCCGAGCGCCTCGACATGGAGGCGAAGCTGTGTGGCCATCCGCAGCCCACTCTCCGCACCCTCGCGCGCCACGCGGGCCGCGATGGTGCGATCTTTCTCGCGGCGTAGTCGTACCCACGGCCGGTCGAGGAACGCGCGGACCTGCTCGGGCGTCGCCACGGCGGCAGGATACCGCAAACCTCAGGGGCCGTACTTGTACGCGTTCGAGACGCAGGAGCCGCCCATGCAGGCCTCGGGGCACTGGCGGCCGCACGCGTTGCAGTTCTTCGGATCGTTCAGGTAGTCGACGCAGCGGCCGCCGCACTTCATCTTGCCGCTGCCGCAGCCGCCGCTCGCCGAGCCGCCGCCGCCGGTCGACGGCTTGCGGTGCTTGATGTGCTTCGCCTTCTGCTTCGGCGAGACGTCGCCGTCGCTGTACTTGATCTTGTAGGTGCCGTCGGCGTTCACCGCGGCGATCTTGCCGGGATACCAGTAGCCGTCCTCCCACTTCGCCGAGACCAGGTCGCCGACCGCGAAGACGCCGGGGACCTTGGCCGACGACGCGGCCGCGGCGACGTCGGGGGAGGACGTCGCCGCGGCCGCTGCAGCGTCGATGGGAGCCGTCACCGCCGCGTCGTCCGCGGCGCTCGCGCTCGCGCTGCCGGCCGAGGTCCCGGTCGTGGGCGCCTCGTCACACGCGACGAGGACGACGAGCGCGAGGCACGCAACGAGCAGTCGGATCATGGCGCGCACCCACAGCAACCGGCGTGCCTCGTCGGGCGCGCGTGGGTTCGCGAGCTTGTGGGCGCCCTGCCTGCCCGCCTAGGCAATTCGCCTGATCGTCCCGACCAGCCACCCGCAAGGTCGGGTAAGCGCGGCATCGGTTGCCTCCGGCCGGGTTTCCAGACATGTTCCGCGGCGGAGGAAACCCATGGCCGACGTCTTCATCTTCGACGCACTTCGGACGCCGCGCGGACGCGGCAAGGCCGGCAAGGGCGGCCTGTCGCACCTGCACCCGCAGGAGCTCCTGGCGCAGACGCTCAACGCGCTCGCCGCGCGCCTGAACCTCGACAAGCGCCTCGTCGAGGACGTGTCCATGGGCTGCGTGTCGCAGGTCAAGGAGCAGGGCTCGTGCATCGCGCGCAACGCCCTCATCGCGGCCGACTGGCCGGAGGACGTCACCGGGTTCACCGTCAACCGCTTCTGCGGCTCGGGCCTCGAGGCGGTCAACTCGATCGCCGCCAAGATCGGCGCCGGCTTCATCGACGGCGGCATCGGCGGCGGCGTCGAGTCGATGTCGCGCGTGCCCATCGGCTCGGATGGCGGCATGATCGACGGCCTCAACGAGAAGCTGCGCGCGCGCCTGTTCATGGTGCCGCAGGGCATCTCGGCCGACCTCATCGCGACGCGCGAGGGCTTCACCCGCGCCGACGTCGACCGCTTCGCGCTCGAGACCCAGCAGAAGGCGGCGCGCGCGATCGAGGAGAAGCGCTTCGACCGCGGCATGTTCGCGGTGAAGAACGACGACGGCTCTGTCGCGCTCGCCCGCGACGAGCACCCGCGCGCCGACACCACGCTCGAGTCGCTCGGCTCGCTGCAGCCGGCGTTCGCGCAGATGGGCGCCGCGCCCATGGGCCGCGACGGCAAGTCGCTCGACGCCATGGCGCTCGAGCGCTACCCCGACACCAAGGCGATCGAGCACGTCCACACCGCCGGCAACTCGAGCGGCATCGTCGACGGCGCCGCCACGATCCTCATGGGCTCGAAGGAGTGGGGCGCGAAGGCAGGGCTCAAGCCGCGCGCGCGCATCCGCGCGATGGCGACCGCCGGCGCCGAGCCGGTGATCATGCTGACCGCGCCGGCGCCCGCGTCGGAGAAGGCGCTGGCCAGGGCCGGCATGAAGGCGGGCGACATCGACCTCTGGGAGATCAACGAGGCGTTCGCCGTCGTCCCGCTCCAGACCATCCGCAAGCTCGGCATCGACCGCGAGCGCGTGAACGTCAACGGCGGCGCCATCGCGCTCGGCCACCCGCTCGGCGCGACCGGCGCGATCCTGCTCGGCACGGCGCTCGACGAGCTCGAGCGCACCGGCAAGGCGACCGCCCTGGCCACCCTGTGCATCGGTGGCGGCATGGGCATCGCGACGATCATCGAACGCGTATAGTCGTCCCGTGCCCGTGCCCGTGCCCGTGCCCGTGCCCGATCTCGGGCGGACACTCGCACCTCTCCTCTCGGCGGTTGCTGCGCTTCTCCTCACCGCCTGCGAGCGCCCGTCCCGAGCGCCGGTCCCGTGGATCTACGAGGCCACGCTGGCGCTCGGGC
>JAIOII010000200.1 GCA_019912685.1 Kofleriaceae bacterium | reverse complement strand
CGCGACGGCCGGGCACCGTCGTCGGCGCGCCGGGGTTGGTCGGCACCTGCTCGAACCAGCGGTCGGCGTCCGCCGCGGCAGGCGAGGGCGGCAACGGGGCCGGCGTCGGCTCGGGGCTGTACCGCTCGATGCGCGACGTCACGACGATGTCGCTCGGCGCCTCCGAGCGCCGGCCGGGTCGCGCGGCGTCGGGAAGGCGAGGCGGTCGAGGCGGTGACGGCAGTCGTTCGGGCGTCTTCGCGTCGATGCTCCGATCCGTGCTTCGCTCGGTTTCCGACCTACGTTTCATGCACTGCCGCCCGGTCCGTGAAGTGGAGGGCGTGGGCATTATCGACGAGCGCGTCGCGTGCGTCACCTCCCGCGATGCACGTGCGCGCTGCCACGAGGTGGGGGCGTGTAGGCGCGGGATCGCTCCTCGCGCCGCGACGGCACCCGGTACAATGGCGGCGGCGAGCCCCTCCTCGCCCTTTACCTAGCTTCGTTCAGGGGGACCGATGTCATCCGTCACTCGCGCACTCGTGCTCGCGCTGGGCGTCGCGGTATCGCTCGTCGCGGGCGCCTGCGGCTCCGACACCGCGATCGTGCTGGAGATCCACAAGGCGCCGGGCGTGTCGTCCGAGGTCCGCCGGCTCCAGGTCTTCGCCGGCGTCGGTCACGACGCCGACCTCTACGATCCCGCGTGGTGGGTCGCGGCCGATCTCGACGACACCGAGGCCGTGGTCACGCTCGACGACGAGATGGCGGCGACGACGTACCGCTACCTCGTGCGGCCCGGCGGCGGGCTCGCGCTCGACCGGGAGCTCGTGTTCGTGGTCGCCGGCTACAAGAACGACTCCGACCTCAAGCCCGTGGTGTTCGGCCACTCGACGACGCACGCACACTTCGAGGACGGCGTCGTCCGCATCTACGACTTCCCGCTCGACACGTTCGCGGACGCGCGTCACGGCGTCACGCCGACCGGCTGCGCGTGGTGGGACGACGAGGGGACGCGGGTGAAGCGCGACGCGATCGTCCCGCGCGACGACGGCGACTGCGACAGCTACCGCCAGGATCCGGACGACATGGTCGACTGCCAGCTCGACTGCGACGATCGGGATCCCGGCATCCACCCCGGCATCGCCGAGATCTGCGCCGACGGCATCGACCAGAACTGCTGCGACGACAACGACGGCCAGGACGATCTCGACGGCGACGGCTTCGCGCGCTGCGGCGCGGCGCTCTCCGATTGCGTCGACCTCACGCCCGGCACGCCCGGCCCGATCAACGTCTTCGGCGAGGAGGTCCCGTCGGCGGAGATCCATCCGGGCGCCGAGGACGTCTGCGACGGCCTCGACAACGATTGCGTCAACGGCTGCGACGGCGGCGACCTGTACGATCCCGACGGCGACGGCTACCTGAACTGCCGCTCCGGGGACGGTGACGTCGTCGGCGTGCACCGCACGGCCGACGGCTGCGACGTGGCGCCGCTCGACTGCCTCGAGATCGTGCGCCTCGGCGCGCCGCTGCCGGCGACGGTCCACCCCGGCGCCGAGGACGTCACGTGCGATGGCTGGGACAACAACTGCAACGGCACGTGCGACGAGGTCATGGTCGCCGCCGGCGATCAGGACGGCGACGGCTTCCCGGCGTGCACGACCGAGGACGACTACATCGTCGACTCGGCGCCGCAGTGCCGGCTCGGGTTCGGCGCCGACTGCGGCGGCGACGACTCGGAGTTCGAGCACCCGGGTCGCGCCGAGCGCTGCGACGGCATCGACTTCGACTGCGACGCCGTCCTCTTCCCCGAGACCTCGCCGTGCTTCGTGGTCGAGACCGACGGGCAGACGACCCGCTGCGCGATCGGCGCACGCACGTGCAACGATCAACCGGGCTCGGCAAACGCCGGGTTCTCGGCGTGCGCGCCCGACGCCAACGCGCCGGCGACGACCTTGCCCATGGAGTGGTGCATGGCGGTCTGCTCCTCGCCGACCGATCCGGTGCAGTGCCTGAACAGCTTCGGGCCCGACTGCGTCGTCAGCTTCCCGATGGAGTCGAGCACGGAGCCGTGCCTGCCGGAGCCCGTCGAGATCGAGCTGCCGCAGGACGCCGGCGTCGGCGGATGCAACTACACGCTCGTCGGCGGCGGCGCGCAGGGCGAGTGGAACGTCACGCTGGTGAACCCGATCGGCGGCACGGGGAACACCGCGCTCGGCTGCGGCTCGAAGCTGCGCATTCTCGGCGCCTCGCCGGGCGCCGAGAACCGGGTCGTGCTCGTCGTGAGCGGGACCGCGCCGCATGTCTTCGAGCTGAAGCGCGAGAACCAGTGCGACGCCGGCGGACCCGCCGTGATCTGCCAGTAGCCCCGCGCTATGATGGCCGCGTGACGAACGCGCTCGCGGACGACGTCGGTCAGGTGCTCTGGGTCGGCTTCCACGGCACGTCCGTGCCCGAGCGCCTGCGCGCGCAGATCGCGGCGGCCGAGGTCGGCGTCGTGGTCGTGTTCAAGCGCAACCTCGTCGTGCAGGTCGTGCAGGGGCCCGTGCCGCAGGAGGTGGTCGACGTCGCCGCGCTCGTCGAGCTCGATCGCGCGCTGCACGCCGCGGCGCCCGCGGGCGCGCCGCTCCTGGTCGCGGTGGATCAGGAGGGCGGGGTGGTGCAGCGCGTGCGCGCGCCGGCGACGCAGTGGCCGCCGATGCTCTGCCTCGACGGGCACCCGGCGCCGGACGACGAGGGGCTCGCGCGCGAGGTCGGGCTGGCGCTCGGGCGCGAGCTCGCCGCGCTCGGGTTCGACATCGACTTCGCGCCGGTGCTCGACGTCCACACCAACGAGCAGAACCCGATCATCGGAGACCGCGCGTTCGGGCGCGAGGCCGAGGCGGTCGCGCGCCGCGCGCTGGCGCTCGCTGCGGGGCTCGCGCAGGGCGGCATCCTCGCGTGCGGCAAGCACTTCCCGGGGCACGGCGACACCGCCACCGACAGCCACCTCGAGCTGCCGCGCCTCGATCACGCGTGGGACCGGCTCGACGCGGTCGAGCTCCTGCCGTTCCGGCGGGCGGCGGCGGCCGGGCTGCCGATGATCATGACGGCGCACGTCGTGTTCGCGGCGCTCGACGGGACCGTGCCGGCGACGCTGTCGCCGGCGGTGATCGACGGGCTCCTGCGCAAGCGCCTCGGCTACGGCGGCGTGATCGTGTCCGACGACCTCGACATGAACGCGATCGCGGCGCACTTCGGCATCGGCGACGCGGCGATCGCGTCCCAGCACGCGGCCTCGGCCGCGGCGAGGCCATCGTCGTCGACGAACGCGCGCTCTTCCCAGCGCGCGCGGAGGACGCCGATGAAGGCGCCGAAGACGAGCTCCATCATGAGCTTCGGATCCATGGGCTTCAGGACGCCCGCGGTCTGCGCGGCGCGCACGAAGCCGGCGCCGAAGGTGCGCAGGCTCTGATCGAGCGCCTTGTTCTGCGCGTCGAGGTACGAGCCGTGATGGTGCAGCTCGAGGAACGCGAACGCCTGCGGGCTCTCCGTCGCGTACCTCGCCATCTCGCGCCAGATCGCGCCGAACTGCTCGCGGGGTGAGCCGGCCGCCGGGAACGCCGCGTGGATCGCGCGCGACACCTTCTCCTTCTCGCGGCGGTAGAGCGCGTTCACGAGCGCCGTCTTGCTGTCGAAGTAGTGATAGATGGTGCCGGCCGCGACGCCGGCCTCCTGGGCGACCTCGGGCACCGCGGTGCCGTGGAACCCGCGCTCGACGAACAGGCGCAGCGCCGCGTCGAGGATCGCGTCCTGCTTCTGCCAGGTCGGAGGTGCCGGACGGCGCGCCATGCGTACCGAATGAATATTCATATGATTCCGGGGGCATGTCAACAAGATCGAAAATCGTGTTGACTTGCGGATACTAATCGACGATATGTCTTCGCTGGAGGAATCGAATGAACGTTCAATCAAGAATCCGGATTGGACTGGTTGGGCCGGTGACGCTGGCCCTCGGGGCCTGCGCGGTGGAGGCGGCCGACGGCGCGCAGGGGCCGCTCGAGGGGCGGCGGGTGCTCGCGGCGATGCAGGCCGGGGACGTGCACTTCGCGGCGGCGCACGACGGCGTCGCGATGCCCGCGCTCGCGCCCGCCGTCACGACAGGCGCGGTCATCGTCCGCGCGTCCGCCGAGCGGCTCGTGCTCGAGGAGCTGGAGCTCGAGCTGGCCGACCTCTTCGTCACGAAGCAGCTCGGCGCGACGACGCAGGTGCTGCACCTCACCGAGCTGCGCCTCCGCCTGGGCACGCAGGCCGACGCCGCCGCCGCGTGGATCGACGCCACGCAGGTGAGCGGCGCCGCGCCCGCCGACCTCCTCCTCGACTGGAGCCTGCGGGCGAGCGACGGGCGCGTGTTCCCGCTCGCCACGCAGCGCGTCCGCGCCGCGCTCGACGTTCACCTCGCCGCGCCGGGCGGCGGCGAGGCGATCGCCTCCGTCACCAGCACCGCGCCGGGCCTCGTGTGGGAGCTCGGCGACATCACCGTGAGCGACCTGTCGCTCGCCCTCGTCACCGCCGAATCAGGAGACATGCCATGAAGCGCCTCGTTGTCGTTCCCCTCGCCGCCACGCTCCTCGCCGGCTGTCCCGAGCTCCCGCTCGGCGACTGGACCGACCCGTACTACTGGAGCAACCTCTTCCTCGACAAGTACGAGCGCGAGCTCGAGGTCGGGGAGCTCGAGCCCGGACCGGCGCCGCTCGAGGAGCCGCGCCACGTCCTGCTCATCACGGGCGTGACGATCCAGGCGGCGTGGTTCGATCCGATCGTCGCGCGTCTCGAGCGCGACGGCTTCGTGCCGGTCGTGTGGGAGCCGCCCGCGCTCCTGAGCGGCGATCTGTTCGAGGCGTCGGCGCAGCTGGGCGACGTCGTCGACCGCGTGCTGGCCGAGAGCGGGCAGTCGAAGCTCGACATCCTCGCCGAGTGCACCGGCGGCGTGATCGCGCGCCACTACATCCAGTCGCTCGGCGGCGACGCCAAGGTGTCGCGCATGGTGACGTTCGTGTCGCCACAGAACGGCATCCCCAAGGCCGCGTGGGCGCACAGCCTCGTCGGCTGGCCCGCGCTCGAGGACCTCACGCCGGGCAGCAGCTTCCTGCGCGCGGTCAACGACGCGCCGTTGCCGGAGGACGTGCCGTTCACGTCGATCTACACGTGCACCGACGAGTACATCCAGCCGTACGAGACGTCGATCATCCCGGGCGCGACCAACATCGGCCTCGGCTGCGACGGCGACTTCGTCGGGCACTTCCAGACGTTCTACGATCCGGAGATCTACCTGATCATGCATGCGGCGTTGACGGAGGCGCTGCCGGGAGAGGGAGAGGGAGACGGAGATCCGGGCACGGGCACGGGCACGGGCACGGGCACGGGGGGAGAGGGCGAGACGGGCGGATGCAGTGGAGGTGAGGGGCAGGGCGCGGGTGCAGGGCTCGGGCTCTTCGGGATCGGGATCGCGTTCTCGCTGCGCCGGCGGAGGGTGCGGGCGTGAGGGCGCCGTGGTGGATGGCGGTGCTGGCGGCGTGTGGTGGTGGTGCCGTCGGCGATCTCGAGCCGGAGGACGTGAGCGCGTTGCCGGAAGGCGATGCGGTCGGGACCGCGGCGTCGGGGAGCTACGAGCTCGAGCTCTACACGACGGCATGCGTGGGCCGCTGCCCGGTGATCCGGACGGGGCTCGGCGCGGTGTCCCTGTGCGATGTCGGCGAGCTCGACTTCCCCGAGGTCGACGTCACGCAGACCGACGGGCACCTCGACATGATCACGTACGGCCTCTTCCCCGATCGCCTCGAGGGCGGCCTGCACGCGGACGCGTCCTTCGTCGTCGGCGGGTGGGGCACGCGCTACGGCGCGACGGTGGTGGTGCGCGCCGACGGCACGCTCGCCGGCGAGACGATCACCGGCACCGCGGAGGCGCGCCAGTACGGCTCCTACGACGGCACCGACTTCGACTGCACGACGGTGTACGAGCTCGGCGGCGAGCGTACGGGCCCGGTCGACTGACCAGGCGGCCCGGGTTCGAGTCTTCGGTTTCGGTTTCGGTTTCGGTTTCGGTTTCGGTTTCGGTTTCGGTTTCGGTTTCGGTTT
>JAIOII010000199.1 GCA_019912685.1 Kofleriaceae bacterium | reverse complement strand
GTACGCATAGTTAGAAGATTCTTGCGATCTGGAGGCAACCGCGCGCCCCTGCCCTCGATAGCGGCGGGCATGAGTGACCACGGAACCGACCTCGTCGTGCTCGACCTCGGTGATCAACGGTACGAGTTCGCCGACCCCGGGATGCAACGGGTGCTGGCCGAGCTGGAGCGCGTGGCCCGGACCCTCCTGCCCATCCTCATCCTCGGCGAGACGGGCGTGGGCAAGGAGGTCGCCGCACGCGCCGCGCATCACCTGTCGCCGCGCCGCGCCGGCCCGTTCGTCGGCGTCAACTGCGCCGCGATCCCGCTGGGCCTCCTGGAGAGCGAGCTCTTCGGCTACCAGAAAGGGGCCTTCTCCGGCGCGGCGTCGGCGCACGCCGGATACTTCGAGACCGCCAGCGGCGGCACGTTGTTCTTCGACGAGATCGGCGAGCTGAGCCTCGACGCGCAGGCCCGCCTGCTGCGGGTGCTCACCGAGCGCAAGGTCGCACGGCTGGGCTCCACGACCGAACAGCGGGTGGACGTGCGGGTCGTGGCGGCGACCAACCGCGATCTCGACGCGCTCGTGCAGGCGGGCTTCTTCCGGGAGGACCTCTACTACCGCCTGTGCTCCGCCACGCTCGTCGTCCCCCCGTTGCGCAACCGGCCTGACGACCTGCCTCGGCTCGTGCGGCAGTTCCTGAGCGCCGCTTGCGCCGAGCTCGGCCGCGCCGACGCGCGCCTCGCTGACGCAGCCATGCGCTGTGTCCTGAACCACCGCTGGCCCGGGAACGTGCGCGAGCTGAAGGACGCGATGACCTACGCCGCCGCCACCGCGCCGGGCGACGTCGTCGAGCTCGCCCACCTGCCGGCGCGGGTCGCGAAGCGCGCTCTGCACGTCGTGGTCGCGACGGACCCGGCGGCGCCCGACACGCACGAGTTCCGCCCGATCGGCCAAGAAGTCGACGAGCTCGTCGCGCTACGCATGCGCCAGGCGCTCGCCGCCACTGGTGGCGTGCAGTCCGCCGCGGCGGCGCTCATCGACATGCCGCGCCGAACGTTCGTCACGAAGATGCGCGAGTTCGGCATCGAGTCGATGCCACTGCGCGAGCGCCGCGCACTGCGCGACCGCGGCACCGAGTCGTAGCGCCGATTCAGCTCACTCACTGGTCACGTGCGCCGAAGTCATGGGAAGAGCGGGGCCTCACACCGCGCGGCGGTGTGGCCCTGCCCTTGCGTAGGAGAACGCGAAATGAGGTCCACGAAGAATCGTCCGAGCACGGGGGGGCGAGTGTGCTGCGGGTTTGCGCTCGCACTCATTACATTCGTTTTGCTCTCGTGCGACGCGTCGTCTCCCGAGCCCGCGCTGGAGCGCACATGCAACCGCGCGTTCGACCGGCAGCTGATGCTCGAGCTGAGTCACGTCAATGATGTGCGCCTGCTGAATGAGCAGCGACGACTGTTGGAGTTGCTTCGAAAGCCATCAGTCACAGCATGTGTCGAGCGCGATGACATCGCCGACGCACGCTGTGCCGCCGATGCGCCGTCGCTCGAAGTGCTCGTTGCTTGCCGTAGTGCGCACGGTCTCGCTGCCAACTGACATCGAGGAGAGTAGATATGTCGAGTGCCAGCTCAAGTCTCGTTCGCGCGTGCTCGGTGACAGCAGGATTCCTGCTAATGGTGTGTGTGACCGTCGTGGCCAGTGCGGCGCCAGGAGATGCCCTCCTTGTCAATAGCCCCGGCGTGACGCCTGATGCGACTCCAGTCGAGGGGCATGACGGAGACGTAGCGCTGAAGACGGGCGCGTTTCAGTACAACGTACCGATCGTGGTTCCTCCCGGTCGCCTGGGAGTGGAGCCGCAGCTGGCGCTATCATACTCATCGCACGCCGGCTTGCGTGGCGGCGTGGCTGCTGGATGGAGTCTCGGGTTGCCGGAAATCCGACGCGACTTCTCCGAAGGTGTTCTCGGCCCGGTTGCGTGGAGCTCCTCGCTTCACGGCGGACACGCCCTGATCGCTGTGGTCGAACCCGCGCTACCCGGCGTACCTGCGTACCGGGGTGAAGGTGACGAGACGTTCACTCGTTATCGGCACGTGGTGGACGGCAGCGGCTACTGGGAGGCGCGCACCCTCGACGGACGGGTCTTCCGGTTCGGGGAGTCCGAGCAGATCGAAGGTCAACCCGATCCCGATCGGTTTCCACTCACGTCAATTTCCGATGTTCACGGGAACACAATCTCCTACCACTGGAAGCGATTCGAGCTGCTGAATAGCTTCTATACCATTCTCCCGCAGACGATTCGATATAGCAGCAACGCTGCTGCTGGAATCTTGCACCACGCCGAGGTTCGATTCCAGTGGACCGAAGCGGCCGCGTGCTTCGCGGCACTCTTGCCGATCGGTGCGAGGTGGGACAACCGGAACGATTCGAGGCATGTCGACGGCGGCCGGACACTCACGAAAATCGAGACATTCGTCCGGGACACGCCGGCCGCTGCGTTCCGGGTAGTGCGCACCATCGACCTCGAGTACCTGAACGGCAGCTGTTCGAGTCACGCGGCGCCAGTTCGCAATCTCCAATCTATACGCGAGAGCGGCCTCGCACTGGACGGGTTCCTGACGAGCCTCCCGCCGCTCACGTTCACGTACGGCGATGCAGAGCAGCCGCCGGCCATTCCGCTGAGTATGCCCGGGATCCCAAGCACACTCTCGTCGGGGTCGTCCGCTCATCCGTCGAGCCCCCCGTTCCTGACGTCCAAGATGATCGACCTGGATGGGGATGGGCGGATGGATCGCCTCACAGCGTCGTCGTCTCTGAACTCGTGCAACGTATCGTGGCACCGCAACGTAGGCGATCGGTTCGCAGCCCCTGTGACCATTGCGCTCCCGCAGGAGTTGCCTTGGCGAAACGGCTCGACGCCGCAGATTGCGTACCACGAGCTCTGCTCCCTCGCTGGTCAGGAGTCCGCGCTCGAGACCCCGGGCATCCCTCAACCGAAAGGCCAGCACTGTCCGCACAGGACTGCGTGGGTGGCCTACAGATGGTTGGACGTCACGGGGGACGGCCTTCCCGATCTGGTAACGGCGCTCAGCTACAACCCGCTCTGGTACGACCCGTCGATTGGCGCGACGCCGACGAACTCGCCGCCGTCCACAAGGAACAGAAACTGCACCCAGGGCGAAGCCAGGAACTGGCAGGAGGTCAGCGGTGCGTTCCCTTGGAGGGTTTATCCAAACCTGGGAAACGGCCAGTTCGCGACGCAACCTCTCGACCGCGCACTTCCATTCGCTCTCGATGGTGAAGGTGTGGACGGGTTCATTGGCAAGAAGGAACGCGACCTCACTCTTCAGGGTCTTCGCGCGTTCGGGTGACGGGGTCGGCGGCGTGATCGCGGCGGCGGCGTGATGCCACGCGCGCTGCGGCGCCGTCCAGGGCGAGCTCGCTTCGCTCGGCGCCTGCGGCGCCCCTGGACCGCGCCTCGCGGCGTGGCGGAGAGCAGCTACGGCGAGCGCGAGGTGAACCTCGCTTCGCCACGGACGATGAAGAGTGAGCACGCCTCCCTCGCCATGGTGGGGTGTGTCGACTCACTTCCGGATCGGAAGGGTGCTCTCCCGCATCCTGACCGAGCAGCTCTTCTCTGCCAAGGGGTGGCGCGTCGTGGATGCGCGTCGCGAGGACGGTGGCGTGGTCGTCGACGTGCAGCCAAGCCGAGCCACCGCGGTGTGCTCGGGCTGCGGCGAGACCAAGCACCGCGTTCACGACATCAAGCCGGCCCGGCTGTGGCGCCACCTCGACGGCTGGAACACCAGGACGCTGGTGCGCACCGAGCTCCGGCGCGTGAAGTGCCGGCACTGCGGCGTCCGCGTCGAGCAGGTGCCGTGGGCGCGAACTCGGTCGCGGTTCACGCACTCGTTCGAGGCCGAGGTGCTGCGTCGGGCGCGCGACACCTCCATCCTCGGCGTATGCCGGCAGCTCGGCCTGCACTGGACCTCGGTGATGCGCCTGATCGAGCGCTGGGTCGAGGAGTGCGCCAAGAAGCACTTCCGCCGACCGCTGCGCTGCATCGGCGTCGACGAGATCAGCTACGGCCGCGGCCAGCAGAAGTACCTGACCATCGTCTGGGATCACGACCGCAGCCGCATCGTCTGGATCGGCCGCGGTCGCGATCGCGAGACGCTCGGCGGCTTCTTCACCAAGCTCGGGCCGCGACGTGCCGGTCGGCTCGAGGCCATCACGATGGACATGGCGCAGGGCTACATCGCGGCGGTCACCGAGCACGCGCCGCAGGCGACGATCGTGTTCGACCGGTTCCACATCGAGCGCTACCTGACCTGGGCGATCGACGAGATCCGCAAGCAGGAGTTCTGGCGGCGGCGCGGCGCCTACCGGAAGGCGGTTCGCGGCAAGCGGTTCCTCCTCCTGCGCAAGCACCGCCGGCTCCACTGGCGCCGGCGAGGCGACCTGGCGCTGCTGCTCATGCTCAACCAACGGCTCTTCCGCGCCTACGTCGCCAAGGAACAGTTCGAGCACGCCTGGACGTACACGACGGCGAAGGGCATGCGCGAGTTCATCGTGCGCTGGCGCCGGCTGCTCAACTGGACGCGCCTCAAGCCCCTCATCAAGTTCTGGGAGATGCTCATGCGCCACCTCGACGGCGTCACCGCCTGGGCGCCGCTCCGCCTGACCAACGCCGCCCTCGAGGGCAACAACAGCCGGATCCGCGGTCTCAGCCAGCGCGCTCGCGGCTACCGCAACCCCAACAACCTCATGCTCGTGCTCTATCATGCGTCGTGGCGGTAGCTCGACGGGGCATCACCCGGATGCGCGAAGAGCGACTCTTCAGCAGCACGTCCGAGACTACGGCATCATCGACATGGACGGCGATGGTCGTCTCGACCTGATCCAGGCGACCGTGTCCAGTGGCTGGCTCGTTCACAAGGGGCTGCAGAATGCCCAGTGGTCGCCGCCCGTGGCGTGGTCCGCGCCGGCGGGCGCTATGTTGTCGTCGTCGATCACAACTTGGCCCACGACCACGTGGTCTCACACGGACACCAACGAACAACTCGAAGACGTCAACGGCGACGGCCTGCCCGATCTACTCCGAACGGGACCGTCCGGAATTCTTGCGCACTTCAATACCGGTCGTTCGTTCGCATCGACACCGACCACGATCGCGCTGCTGCCAGCCGAGCACGCTCCAGGACGAACGGTCATTCAGGCGCTGCAAGGGAGTAGCGGAAGCCTGCAACACGGTCGTCGATACACCGTCCACCGCTTCGTCGACATCGATGGCGATGGCCTGTCGGAGTTCGTACGCAACGAAGGTGGACACAACCTCACGCCCTACGTCCACCCGAACCACGGCGGCTCGTTTCACATGGGCTTGCCCGGACCACTCGTTCCGTCGGCAGATGTTCTCTTCTCCCGGGCCGAGGACGACGGCAACTGGACGTTCGACGCAGAGCTGCTCGACGTGACCGGTGACGGTGTTCCCGACGCGTATCAAGATGGCAATCTGTTCACACGCCTTGGGGGCACGCCGCGGCATCTGCTCCGACTTGTCGACAACGGTCGGGGCGGCGAAGTACGCATCAACTACTCGACCAGCAGTAACCCGACGGTGGGCGAAATCGGATCGTTGCGACGCGGTGGGCCTGTGTGGGTTGTGGACCGGATCACGCGGGTGTCGGGCTCGACCAGTGTTCCGACTGGGGTGACACAGTACGCGTACGAGCACCCCGTCGCGGTGGCCGATCGGCAGGGACAAACAGCGTTCCGCGGCTTTCGGAAGGTGATCGTCACGTCGCCTCTGGGCGCTCGAACGGAGCACTCCTTCACGTTCGAGCATATCGACGTGGTTCAGGGAAATGTGCTCTGGGAAGGCGCAGCGGAGAAGGAGGAGCTCTTCGATGGCAACGGCGTCCCGGTGAGCTCCACGACGCATTCGTACACCGTGCTGCCGGTCCTCGGTGGGTCCACATACGCCGTCGCGCCCGACCTGGTGGAGTTCATGACGTGGATTCCCGGCGCCGGCCCAGGCCAGGGGATTGACTCACCGCTGGAACGCACCAGCACGAACTGGTCGCCTGTGACCGAGTCGGGTTCTGGCCAGATTATCGCCTATTACGAGCAATCACGGGAGACGCGGGTCGAAGACAACGGCCCAACGCCGCTCGTCGTTCAAGACCGTCGCAGCAGCAGCGAAGCTCGGCTCCTCTACGCCCAAGATGCCTACACCCTGCTTAGCGATATCGAGCGACAGGAAGAGTTTGACGGAACCGTTTGGGCGACCACTGCCGAGGTGAAGCGCGACTTCGGCGGCGTGTTGCCTATCGCCGAGCACGCGCTCATCGAGCCGGGCGTGTACGCGACAACTAAGCGACAGTTCCGGCCATCGGGCGTCGTGTTCTCGACCATCCGGCCGAGACACACCCATCTCGGTACGGGCCTCGCCATCCTGACCGACTACGACGTGTTCGAAATTCATCCGACGCGAACGACGGACGAGCTTGGCGGCTACGTGCACCGCCGCTTCGACCTCGGCACCGGCGCCCTCACGCTCGAGAGCGCACGTACCGATCAGACCGTTGTCGGGTTCGCTCCGAGGATCGAGATGGAGTTCGACGGCGTGGGGCGCCCGCGGTTCGTCCGTCGCACGCACTTCGACGGTACCGCCTTAGTTCTCGCCGAAATCGAGCGGATCACGTACGTGGACAACTCGGACAGCTTGGAGATCCGTGAACGACTTCTTTCCTTCGAGTCCGCTCAGTGGTCTCGCGAGGACTCCCATTTCGATGGCTGGGGCAACGTCGTCTCGAAGGTCAATCACACCATTCGCGGGCCTGAGGCATCGAGCTTCACGTTCGACACGGCGGGCAATGTGGTGTCGGTCGAGACGCTCGATGTGCGCGACGACAGTACACAGACGATCACGTTCCAGTACCTGCGCGACAGCTTGGGGCGCGTGATGACACGAGTCTCTCCCGAGCTGGCACCGACGGAAATCACGTATGTAGGTCGGGATGTCACTGAGTCGGTGACCCCGTCAGATGGCAGCTTGGGGCGACATGTCAAGCACATCTATGACCCTCGCGGCCGGCTCCGGCGTATCGAGGAACTCGCAACCTCGGGCTGGGCGGTCACGACATATGACTATGACGGCAACGACAATGTCGAGCGCATCGTCAACGCCGATGGCGCCGAAACGCTCATGACGCATGACGGCCTCGGACGTCGCACCCGTGTAGAGCGCAATGACCGTGTCTGGACCTTCTGGTACGATCGCCACGGCAACCTGGAGACAGAACAAGGGCCTGTTCCACCTGGCGGAAACGCGATCGACTACGCGAACACGTACACCTACGACGCGATCGATCGTCAGACCACCAGCCGTCCGGGTCTAGGCAATCTGAATGGCGCCAGCGCCGTCACGGTGGCGACGCATGGCACGACGATCTTCACGTACGATCAGCAGTGCAGCGGCTCGTTCGGCTTCGGACGCCTGTGCAAGGTGACCGTTCCGTTCGGGGGCATGACCTACGGCTACACGGCGGAAGGCTGGATGTCGTCGGAGACGAGGTCCTTCACTATCAATCTGTCAGGAGAGATCCTGCAGATCAATGAGGTGGCGGACTACGTTCACGACCCTGACGGGGAGGCACACGAGATCACCCACACGGACGCCCAGACGGCAAGCTGGCGTCTCGACTATATCGGCGATGCCGACGGACTGCCGTTCCGCGTCGACGCAGGCCGGGTGGGCGACCCGTTCACGACGATCGCGACGGTGCAACGTGGTCGCGGCAACGTCGTGCGGTCTCGCTCCGGGCCCGCTGGCCAGTCGCAGAGCTGGTCATACGACGCGCTGGGGCGCGTCAAGATCATGGGCGTCAGCACAACGGCGGGAATGGTTGTCCAACAGTCATTGACGTACTGGCAGACCGGCAACGTTCGGACGCTGGGCAGCAGCACACTTGGCGGGCCGTTCGAGTACCACTACGACCCTCAGTACCAGATTACAGGAGTCGGGGGTGGTCAGACCGACTATCTGGCGGCGTTCAGCTACTCACCGGCTGGGCGCGTGACGAGGGCGATGGTCAGCTCTACTCTGCCCGGCGCTCAGGTCACCTCGCGGGATGTCATGTACCACTACGCGAGCGCGAGCGCACCGACGCATCAGCTCTCGAACGTCTCGAATGGCGCGCCGTTGGTCACCATGACGCACGATGAGGCGGGGAATACAATCCGACGCACTAAGGGCGGCGTCGACAACGACTACAGGTACGATGCCTTCGATCGGCTGCGGGAGGCGCAGGTCGGGACGGCCTGCGAGGTCCATCTTTATCTGCCCGATGGCGGCCGAGCGCTGACGCTCCGCAACGATGGCGGCTGGACGGCGCGGCACTGGTTCGGGCCTGCGGAGACGCTCTACGCAGCCAACGGTACGCAGCTCGAGGCGGATATGCACATCGGGCTCGGCGCGATGACCGTGGCCCGTCTTGAACGCAGCCCGGAGTCGAGCCCAGAACTCGTCTACGTCGATGGTCTGGGCAACACGCTTGCACTGCTCGATGCGAACGGGACATCCACCGGCGCGTTCGCCTATGGCGCGTTCGGCGAGACGCTTGTCGCCTCGGGACCGTCCGCGCAGAACTACCACCGCCGCTTCAATGGGGAAGAATGGGACGAAGTGACTGGGCTCGTCTACTACGGGTTCCGCTACTACGACCCACTAGTGCTTCAGTGGACGCAGCCAGATCCGATGTATCGCGTTTCACCAGATCAGGATCTCTCGAACCCGCGACTGGCAGGTCTTTACGACTTCTCGTTGAACAACCCGTTGCGATACGTCGATCCGAACGGCCTGGAGCCGCTCGCGCAGGCGATGGCGGATTTGCAGAAGGAGATGTGCACGGATTCAACGCAACATCCTTCGTTGTGCCCAAAGGGTCCTTCGAACTTCTGGTACACCGCCTGGGCAGAAAAGTACACCGACGAATTTGAGCCGGAGGCCGAAGAGGCGGAGTCGGAGCCGGAGAAACGGTCCTCTCCGGGCTTTCTCGGCCAGGTCGCTGGGGTCCTGATTGCATACGCAGTGCCGGAGTCGGCAGAGGAAGCGGCCCTGATGGCCGCGGCGGGTCCGATCGGAAAGGCGGTGGGTAAGGTAGTCGTTCGCTCTAAGCGCGCGGCGAAAGCCACGGTTCGGGGGGCAAAGGGGACAAAGAAGGCAGGCAAAGCACATCGCGCATCGAGGGCTGACGATCGAATCGTGTATCATCATCTGACGCCGCAGAAGTTTCGGGCGCAGTTCCGACGTCTCGGCGTGAACGAGCACGATATGACGATTCCAATACGCGAATCCGTGCACAAGCGCATTCATAGTCCTCGGCAAATGGCGCGAATTGGCAAGCTTGAGTGGAACGCGCGTTGGCAACAGGAGTTTGACTCGGGTCGGTTAGCGGATAAGGCATCTGTCCGCCGGTTTGCTCTGAAAATGAGGCGGGAGTATGGTCTGCCCAACGCGACCATCGTCAGGTATCCTAACAGATAGGACGACCATGAGTGAATGGTTCAGGTTGGGTGGATCATCATCTGTGTTCTCGGCCTATGAACGCCGTTGCGCTCTCACCGGTATTGACTGTCCGACGTGCGGAAACACGTGGGCGATCTATGGCATCGCTTATCCGACGGTAGATTGCGGACGACTTCCAGCTGAGCTTGCGACCCAGCTTGATCCGGTGGAGCCCGAAGCATACAGGCCGCTCGAGGCCGCGGTTGCAAAGGCGTTGGGCGACGCGAGACCGTTAGCGCCCGGCGCGGAATTCGGAGCTCTCGTGTCAGGCGTCGAGCGCGTCCCTCCTAAGGTCTTTCGCGACGGTTCTGCGCTGTTTCTCGGCGAGCAGGCCGCCGCGGACCCAGCTATCGCCGCCCTGGGGCTACGTTTGGCTCGCTTTGTGGCGAGGACGGCACGTAGCGGCAAAGCGTTTGTGCTGCACGAGGTGGAGGCGTGGCCATTGGCTGCTCGTTCACCGCGAGCGCTGCGGGGATGGAAGCGCCGGGCGAAGCCACCGTGTGCTCGTTGCGGTTACCAAAAGACTCCGCCGTACGATGCCTCGCGCCCTGCGCCGCTTCTGCGAAGCACGCTTGAAGGACACCACATTGTCCGGTTGGACCATGCACCCGGAACCCAATTCGTTTCAGGAGTGCTGAGATCAGCGTTGCTGAAGTACGGCTACGCGCCGGCCGTAACGTTTGCGCCCGTAGAGGTCGTCGACGAGTAGCGGTCGTTGTAAGAGGTCTGCAATCTCGGATTCCTCTCGAAGAGATCCCTCAGAATCACCGCAGCAGCTTGAAGGCGTGGGACCAGCCCTTGCCGGCGAAGCCGGGGATGCACCAGAGCTGGCAGAGCGGCTCGATGGCGCGGGCGGCGTGGACGGTGCCCATGTCCTCGGTGTGCCAGCCGAACTGATCGAGAAGGGCGGTGACGGTGGCCTTGGCGGCCGGGTCGTTGCCGCAGATGAACATGGTGGGCGGGCCGCCGGCGAACTGCGGGTTGACCATGAAGGCGTTGCCGACGGAGTTGAAGGCCTTCACGAAGCGCGCGGCCGGGACGTGGGCCTGGAGGCGCTCCATGAGCGATTCGTTCGCGTTCGTGAAGTAGCGGATGACGCCGTGATCGGGCGGGCCGTCGGCGATCGGGTTGGTCGGATCGATGATGACCTTGCCCGCGAGGTTGGCGTGGCCGCACTGGTCGAGCGCGGCCTCGGCGGCGCTGCCCTTGACGGCGAGGACCAGGATGTCGGCCCACGCGGCGGTGTCGGCGAGGGTGCCGGTGGAGGCGCGATCGCCCGCGGCGGCCGCGGTGGAGACGGCGGCGGACTGGGCGATCGCCAGCCACTCGTCGAGCTTGGAGGTGTCGCGCGAGGCTCGGCGGACGGTGTGGCCGTGCTTCAGGAAGCCGTTGGCGAGGACGGTGCTCACCTGGCCCGTGCCGAGGACGCCGATCTTCTGGCTGGACGTGGCGGACATGGGGAGATCCTTACTTGGCGGGTGCGAGGGTGCAGCTGGTGAGGGACGGCTTGAGGGTGACCTCGCCCGAGCCCATCGAGGTCCACTCCTGGATCTGCATCGTGCCGGTGGCGACGACGTTCGTGCCCTGCTTGATGTCGGGCGCGGGCGCGTTCTTCTCGAGCGCGCAGGCGAGCGGCTCCTCCTTGTCGTCGGGGCCGGCGGTGAGGTTGACGGTGACGAACTTGTCGGTGCCCGACGTCGTCGTCGACACGCCGCCGAGGACGGCGGCCACCGACACCTTCTGGTCCTTCCACTTCGAGCGGCCCGGGATGACGTTGGCGCGCACGTCGGCGAGCGGCGCTGCGCTGCCGTCGGCGGGCGGGCCGGCGGCGTTCGGATCCTCGGGCGGGCCGAGGTTCACGCCCGCCGCCTTGAGGCAGTCGTTGTGGCCGCCGTCGCCCTTCGCCGTCTTCGTCGGCGCCTGCACGGTGCCGACGATGATGCCCTCCATCTTGTAGTCGGCGCCGTTGTCCCTGGTGACGTAGAACCACGCGCAGCCGTCACCCTCGACGATCGCCCACGTGTGGCGCGCGCCCTCGACCTTGGTCGGCGCGCCGACCAGCGCCTGCAGCCTGGCGAAGCCCTCGTCCCACGGATCGAACGGCTTCACGAGGTCGCGCGCGCCCAGGACGCGATCGATCGTGAGCGCGCCGGTGAACGGCTCGGCGGGCTTCGCGGTGCCGGTGCCGGTGCCGGTGCCGGTGCCGCCGGACTCGTTCGACTTCTTCTTGCAGCCTGCGCCGGCGGCGGCGCACGCGAGGAGGACGAGCGCGAGGTGCTTCATGCCCGCGAGGCTACGCCTGGGCGGCGCGCTTGCGGAAGAGGGCGAAGGCGGAGGTGTAGCCGTGGAGGAAGGTCTTGCCCGCGACCGGGCCGACCTCGCCGTTGCAGAAGAAGCCGCCGAGCGGCACCGCGCCGAGCGCGCGGCGGAAGACGTCGGAGTCGTGGTTGGGGCGGCCGTAGAGGAGCTGGCCGCGGCCGACGCACGAGAAGAGGAGCGCGCCGGCCGACGGGGCGTGCGGTTCGGCGAGGAGCTCCGTCAGGTCCTGCGCCGACGCCTCGGCGGTGCGCAGGTGGAACTGCACGATCTGGCCGACGTGCACCGGCGCGCCGACGGCGAGCGCGCCCGCGGCGCGGTCGCAGCCGATCAGGTTGCGGATGAGCACGTCGCGGCGGCGCACCTCGCGGCCCGGCGGCGCCGAGTCGGGGACGATGCCGACGAAGAGCGAGTGGCGGCAGAGCTTCTTCTCGTCGGGGCCGAGGCGCGCGTGCACGGCCTCGAGCGCGCGCAGGGCGGGCATGCCGTCGAGCTCGAGCACGACGTTGCCGAGGCCCTTGGTCACGACCAGCGGATCGCCGATCGGGCGGCAGCCCTGCGCGACGATCGTGTCGACCGCGACGTTGCCCGAGAGCGTCACGACCACCGCGCCCTCGCGATGCCGCTCGTCGCCGAAGAAGAGCGTGTTGCCCGCCGGGCCGCGCGCGGTCATGCCGCCCGAGGCGAGGCCGCCCACCTTCACGGCGTGGGGCCAGCGCGCGTCGCACCACGCGAGCAGATCCTCCACCGGGCTCGACAGCGGGCAGGGGAGCACGATGACGGCGGCCGCGTCGGCGGCGTCGTCGTCGATCTCCGGCCACTCCTCGGGGTCGGACGGCAGGTGCCACGAGCGCGCGCTCGCGC